>NZ_JAIWIH010000036.1:0-136428 GCF_052851135.1 Streptomyces sp. BRA346
CGCGGTGGTGGCCACCGGACGGTCGGACTTCCCGAACCAGATCAACAACGTACTGGTCTTCCCGGGTGTCTTCCGTGGCCTCCTGGATGCCCAGTCCCGTACGGTGAACACCGACATGATGCTGGCCGCGGCGGGTGCGCTCGCGGATGTCGTCCACGACGACGAACTGAATGCCAACTACATCATTCCGAGCGTCTTCAACGACAAGGTCGCGGGGGCGGTCGCCGGAGCCGTGCGTGAAGCGGCAAAGCCTGTGACCGGTACCACTGCGGTCTGAGCCGGGCACGGCGCGTCGCGGCCCTTGGGCTACCTGGGGCCGCCATAGGGTGGCGGGCAGGAAAACGACCGCCACGGCGCTTTTCGTGTGACTCTCCGGGGTTCCGGATTGGCTTTCCCGCCACAGGTGGGGGCAGGATGCGTTCCGGGCGCGAGGGTCTGAACAGCAGACCCGGGTCCGGGGACTGTCCGAGGGCCCTGGCAGCATCGGCTTCGATCTCACGCCTAATGGCAAGATGAACACGGGAGTACAACATGAACCGCAGTGAGCTGGTGGCCGCTCTGTCCGAGCGCGCCGAGGTGACCCGCAAGGACGCCGACGCCGTTCTGGCGGCCCTGGCCGAGGTGACCGGTGAGGTCGTCGCCAAGGGCGACGAGAAGGTCACCATCCCCGGCTTCCTGACCTTCGAGCGCACCCACCGTGCCGCTCGCACCGCGCGTAACCCGCAGACCGGTGAGCCGATCGAGATCCCGGCCGGCTACAGCGTGAAGGTCTCCGCGGGCTCCAAGCTGAAGGAAGCCGCCAAGGGCAAGTAAGCCGAAGGCGCGCAAGCGCCTGGCGAACAACAATGGGGCGGCCACCCGGTGCGGGTGGCCGCCCTTCGCCGTCCTACGGCCCGTAGCGGCTGCTCAGGGCCCCCGCCGCCCCGCGGCCCGCCCCAGGGCCCCGCCTGAGCCTCCCGCGGCCCCCAGCCCCGCCGTGACGCGCCCGGCCCGCCCGCGCGGCGGAGGCGCGGGGCCCGGGGCCGCTCCGGCGGCCGAAGCGTCGGGGGCCCGCGGGCCCGTCTTCCCTGCTCGCAGCCCTGTTGTGGCGGGTTGCGGAGCCACCACGTGACGCGGCCGTGCGGCGGAGGCGCGGGGGCCTGGGGTCGATGCGCCACACGGCGTCGGCCTGGCCTGTGGCCCTGCGGCCTGTTTCCCCGCCCCGGAGGGGGCGCGAGTTCGGGCGCGCGGTGGGGCAGCCCGGGGGGCCGGGGGCTGTGCCCCCGGTTTCGGGAAGGGGCGGGGTGGGGGAGAACCCGGCTGCGCCCGCTTCGCGTGCCTGCGGCGGCCGAGGGGCCGGGCCCGCCGCGCGCGGCGTGGCAGAGCCGGGTTGCGGGCGGCCGCGGAGCCATCGCGGGTCCCCGCCCCCAGCCGCGCGGTGGGGCAGGCCGGGGTGCGGGCTCCCCGACCGCGTCCCGCACCTGTTCAGGGCCGGGGCCCGGGGGCTGTGCCCCCGGTTCGGGAAGGGGCGGGGTGGGGACGAGACCCCGCCGGGCCCGCCGCGCGGGGCGGGGGCGTCAGACGGCTTCGCTGCCGTTGGGGAGTTCCACCTTGGCGCCCAGCTCCACCAGCTTGTGCATGAAGTTCTCGTAGCCCCGGTTGATCAGGTCGATGCCGTGGACCCGGGACGTGCCCTGGGCGGCGAGGGCCGCGATCAGGTACGAGAAGCCGCCGCGCAGGTCGGGGATGACCAGGTCGGAGCCCTGGAGCCGGGTGGGGCCCGACACGACCGCGGAGTGCAGGAAGTTCCGCTGGCCGAAGCGGCACGCCGAGCCGCCGAGGCACTCGCGGTAGAGCTGGATGTGCGCGCCCATCTGGTTCAGCGCGGAGGTGAAGCCCAGCCGGGACTCGTACACCGTCTCGTGGACGATGGACAGCCCCGAGGCCTGGGTCAGGGCCACGACCAGCGGCTGCTGCCAGTCGGTCTGGAAGCCGGGGTGGACGTCGGTCTCCAGGGCGATCGCGTTGAGCTTTCCACCCGGGTGCCAGAACCGTATGCCCTCGTCGCCGATGTCGAAGGCGCCACCGACCTTGCGGAAGGTGTTGAGGAAGGTCATCATCTCGCGCTGGCGGGCGCCGCGGACGTAGACGCTGCCCTCGGTCGCCAGGGCGGCGCTCGCCCAGGAGGCGGCCTCCAGGCGGTCCGGGAGGGCGCGGTGGTTGTAGCCGCCGAGTTTGTCGACGCCGGTGATCCGGATCGTGCGGTCGGTGTCCATGGAGATGATGGCGCCCATCTTCTGGAGCACGCAGATGAGGTCTTCGATCTCCGGTTCGACCGCGGCGTTGGAGAGTTCCGTCACACCCTCGGCGAGTACGGCCGTGAGCAGCACCTGCTCGGTGGAGCCCACCGACGGGTACGGCAGCCGGATCTTCGTACCGCGCAGCCGGTGCGGAGCCTCCAGGTACTGGCCGTCGGCGCGCTTCTCGATCGTCGCGCCGAACTGGCGCAGCACGTCGAAGTGGAAGTCGATCGGCCGGCCGCCGATGTCGCAGCCGCCGAGGCCGGGGATGAAGGCGTGGCCGAGGCGGTGCAGCAGCGGACCGCAGAAGAGGATCGGGATGCGCGAGGAGCCGGCGTGCGCGTCGATGTCGGCGACGTTGGCGCTCTCCACGTGCGTGGGGTCCATCACCAGCTCACCGGACTCGTCACCGGGGCGCACCGTGACACCGTGCAACTGGAGCAGCCCGCGCACGACCCGCACATCGCGGATGTCGGGGACGTTGCGCAGTCGGCTCGGCGCACTGCCGAGCAGGGCGGCGACCATGGCCTTCGGCACGAGGTTCTTCGCGCCGCGGACATTGATCTCGCCCTCGAGCGGGGTGCCGCCATGGACGAGCAGGACATCGTTCGAGCGGGTCATCTGGTCTCGCGTTCCTGGGACGGTCGATGGGCCAAAAGGCAAGACTAATGGGCTCCGAGTCCCCCTCCGTAAGGCTGTTGCACCCTCGAAATGGATCGGAATGTGTCGCACCACACTCCGTTCCGCTTCGGGAACCGACCGTCACGTGCGCCGCTCCTGCTGTCGTACGCCCCGACCTGCTCTCATACGGGTCTCGCCTTCCACTCCCCGTCCGGGCCGGATATGCGGGATCATGTGGCCATGACCGAGGTGTCCTCCCTCACAGGACGGCTGCTTGTCGCGACACCGGCGCTTGCTGACCCGAACTTCGACCGCGCGGTGGTGCTGCTCCTCGACCATGACGAGGAGGGCTCACTCGGCGTGGTCCTGAACCGGCCGACCCCGGTGGGCGTCGGGGACATCCTGGAGTCCTGGGCCGAGCTGGCCGGTGAGCCGGGGGTGGTCTTCCAGGGCGGTCCGGTGTCGCTGGACTCGGCGCTGGGCGTGGCCGTGGTGCCGGGCGAGGCGGGCCGCTCCCCGGCGCGCGGCGAGGACGTCGGGCCACTCGGCTGGCGCAGGGTGCACGGGGCGATCGGCTTGGTGGACCTGGAGGCGCCGCCGGAGCTGCTGGCGGCCGCGGTGGGGTCGCTGCGGATCTTCGCGGGGTACGCGGGCTGGGGCCCGGGGCAGCTGGAGGACGAGCTGTCGGACGGCGCGTGGTACGTGGTGGAGTCGGAGCCGGGGGACGTGTCGTCGCCGTCCCCGGAGCGGCTGTGGCGGTCGGTGCTGCGCCGCCAGCGCAGTGAGCTGGCGATGGTCGCGACGTACCCGGACGACCCCTCGCTCAACTAGCCGCCCGGCGTCACGCCGCCGCCAGCGCGAAGAAGCGTTCCGCCAGGGGGTGCGGGCTACGGGCCGGGATGGCCAGCCGCACGGTGACCGCCGGTGCGTTCTTCAGCCGCAGGAACCGGATTCCGGGGTGGCTGTGGCGCTGTGCCGCGGCCTCGGGCACCACGCCGATGCCGTGGCCCGCCGCGACGGCCTCCAGCCACTCGTCGAAGTTGTCCGCGGTGCAGCCCAGTTGCGGCCGGTGGTGCTCGGGCCACAGCTCGGGGCGGGGGGTGCCGCTGACGGTGTTCACCACCAGCGGGAACCGGGCCGGTTCGGCCCAGTCCAGGACGCGCCTGCGGGCGACCGGGCCCCACACGGCGTCCGGTGCCGTACGCGCCACCGCGGCCACCCGCGCCGTCGGCGGGCGGGCGGGGAGCACGAGGTCGCGCCGTAGCTGTGGGCCTGGGGCCTGGGCGGGGTGGCGGGCAGCCTCCTCATCGGGAGGCTGGTCGACCGGGTCGTCCGGGCGGCCGGGACGGGCCGCGTGGCGGCGCTGGTCGGCGTGATCATGGCCGTGATCACGGGCGCCGAGGCGGTGCTGCCCGTGCTCGCCCCCGTACCGCTGCTCGCCGGGGCGGCGCTGGTGCTCTGGGGCGCCGCGGGCTGGGCGCTCCAGGTGCCGCAGCAGCACCGGCTGCCGGCTTGTAAGGAGGAGCGCGGCACCGGCGCCCTGGCCCTCAACAACCCGGCGCTGTACCTGGGCAGCGCGGTCGGCTCGGCGCTGGGCGGCGCCGCGCTCTCGGCCGGGCTGCCCGGGGGCGTGCTGCCCTGGGCGGCGGCCGGGGTCGCGGCCCTCGGTGTGGCCAGGCATCTGAGGGCGGTCCGGGGCGGGTCGGCCCGCGGGGCGCGCACCCGCTGCACGTCGCGGGCATGAGTACCCTAGGGCTGTATGAGCACTCTTGAGCCCGAGCGCGGGGCAGGCACGGGGACCCTCGTTGAGCCGACACCGCAGGTGTCGCACGGTGACGGCGACCACGAGCGCTATGCCCACTATGTACAGAAGGAAAAGATCATGGAGAGCGCGCTCTCCGGATCTCCCGTCGTCGCACTGTGCGGCAAGGTCTGGGTTCCGGGCCGCGACCCGAAGAAGTACCCGGTGTGTCCGATGTGCAAGGAGATCTTCGAGGGCATGGGCGCCGGCGGTGACAAGGGCAAGGACGGAAAGGGCGGCGACGGTAAGAAGTAGCCTCCCTGCCCGGCCGCGCCGGAGCTTCGCGTAGACGGCACGTCCGACCCGTGGCCCGAGATGGGGCCGCGGGTCGGACGTGCCGTGCTGTCCGGCCCCGTCCGGCCCCGTGTCGCGCGGCGGGTGATCCCAGTAGGGTCGGCCCCATGAGCGGGCGTACGGAGAACGGGGCACGGGACGCGGCGGGGAACGACGGGGCGCCGCGGGCGGCGTATCTGGTGTTCGGCGCGCGCGAGGTCGACGAGCCGGACGCGGAAGGCGCCGGACTCTACTGCCAGTTCGAGAAGGACTGGGACGCCCAGCTGGAGCAGTGCGGGCGGCTGGCCGAGGAGCGCGGCTACCGGCCCGCGGGCAGCTGTGTGATGTCGGCCGCCCAACCGGGGCTGCCGCGGCTGCTGGAGTGGGCGGACGACCCCGGCTGCGAGATCGTCCTCGCGCCGAGTGCCCGCATTCTGGGGCGGATCGAGAAGACCTGGCCGGACTGGGGTCAGGTGGTGGAGCGGCTGGCGGCGGCGGGGACGCGGGTGGAGGCCGTGCCGTATCCCGAGCCCGCCTACCCGGGCGAGAAGTTGACGCACTCGTAACGACGGCTTCCCCGGCCCGGTGCTTGCCCCGGTGCTTGCCCCGGGCTCCGGTGCCTGTCCGGTCCTCTGGCGCTTCCCCGGGCCCGGGTTCCCGGTCAAAGATTGGTCGAGACCTCTTGTCCGGGCCCGGAACGTTCCCTAGCCTGCCGCATATTGTGCTGTGCGAAACACGCGTTGCATGTCGTGCAACGCCCTCCCCAAGGGTGCGTTTCCATGAAGGTCTCCCGACCCCTCCTCCTCTCACGTCGCCTCGCCGCCCCCACCGTGGCGCTCCTCCTCGCCGGGCTCACCGTCACCGCCTGCGCCCCCTCCACCTCTGACAACACCGCCAAGAAAGACGACAAGAGCGGCAAACTGCGGGTCTGGCTCTTCCAGGAGGTCGACAACAAGCCCAAGCAACGCGTCGTCGACGACGTCGTGTCCGCCTTCGAGAAGAAGCACGACGGGGTCACGGTGGACGTCACCTACATCCCGGTCGACACCCGCGCGCAGAAGATCAAGGCGGCCTTCAACGACCCCAAGAGCGCCCCCGACGTCATCGAGTACGGGAACACCGACACGGCGGGCTATGTGGAGGACGGCGGACTCGCCAACATCAGCAAGGAGTTCGGCGCCTGGGACGAGTCGGTGAACATCGACTCCACCGCCAAGAACTCGGTGACCGTGGGCGGCAAGGTGTACGGCGTGCCGCTGTTCGTCGGCGTGCGGGCGCTGTACTACCGCACCGATGTCTTCAAGGACCTCGGCCTGAAGCCGCCCACCAGCCAGAAGGAACTCATCGCGACCGCGAAGGAGATCCGCGAGCGGCGGCCGGATCTGTACGGCATATCGGTCGGCGGCGCCTACACCTACGGCGCGCTGCCCTTCATCTGGGCCAACGGCGGCGAGCTGGCCACCGAGAAGGGCGCGTTCGGCTCCAACGAGTACGAGGCGGCCATCGACAGCGCCGACGCCAAGAAGGGCATCAAGAGCTACACCTCGCTCATCGCCGACGACAACTGCCCGCCCGCCAAATGCGCACAGTGGGGCGGCAACGACAGCGTCGCCGCCTTCGCCGCGGGCAAGTCGGGCATGACGATCGGCGGCGACTTCAACCACGCGGCGATCGAGGCGGGGTCGGTCAAGGGCAAGTACGCGGTCGTGCCGCTGCCCGGCGTCAAGGAGGGCAGCATCGCTCCGGCGTTCGCGGGCGGGAACAACCTGGGCGTGCTCAGGAGCAGCACCCACCGCTCGCTCTCCGTCGACCTGCTGGAGCAGCTGGCCGGGAAGAAGACCCAGACCAAGCTCTACGACGCCATGGGCTTCCTGCCGACCTTCACCGATGTGCGCGGGGACATCGCGCGCAAGGACCCGTTCCTCAAGCCCTTCGTGAAGACGCTGGACGACAGCTCCACGTTCGTGCCCGCCTCGCCCGGCTGGTCGGCCATCGACTCCCAGATGGTGCTGCCGACCATGTTCCAGCAGATCATCAGCGGCCGTAAGAGCGTCGACGACGCGGCAGCCGAGGCGGCGAAGAAGATGGACGAGGCATTCAGCAAGTGACCTCGGGCACCATCACCCAGCACGCCGGGCCCGAACCGGCCCGTGAACACCCGCCCCGGGGCGCCGCACCAGGGGCCCGGCGGGGGACCGGGCGGGGGAGCCGGACGCCCTGGCTCTACCTCGCCCCGGCCCTCGTCGTCCTCGGCGGGCTGTTGATCTATCCCATCTATCAGCTCGGCCTCATCTCGTTCCTGGAGTACACCCAGGCGCAGGTGAGCGGGGGCAAGCCGACCAGCTTCCAGGGCTTCGCCAACTACGCGGAGCTGTTCCGCGACACCGAGTTCTGGAGCGTCACCCTCACCACCGTCGTCTTCGCCGCCGTGTGCGTCGTCTCCACCCTCGCGGTGGGCTGTGCGCTCGCCGTGCTGCTCACCCGGGTCCGGGCGATCCCGCGGCTGGCGCTGATGCTGGCCGCGCTGGGTGCCTGGGCCACCCCGGCGGTGACGGGCTCCACGGTCTGGCTGTTCCTGTTCGACCCCGACTACGGTCCCGTCGACCAGGTGCTGACCTGGTTCGGACTCTCCGGCTTCCACGACTACTCCTGGACGTACGGGCGCTACAGCGCCTTCGCCCTGGTGCTGTTCGAGATCGTCTGGTGTTCGTTCCCGTTCGTCATGGTCACCGTGTACGCGGGCATCAAGGCCATCCCGGCGGAGGTGCTGGAGGCCGCCGCCCTCGACGGTGCCTCCGCCTGGCGGATCTGGCGCCGGATCATGGCACCGATGCTGCGGCCGATCCTCGTCGTGGTGACGATCCAGTCCATCATCTGGGACTTCAAGGTCTTCACCCAGATCTACGTCATGACGGGCGGCGGCGGCACCGCGGGCCAGAACATGGTGCTCAACGTCTACGCCTACCAGGAGGCGTTCGCGTCCTCCGAGTACGGCCTGGGCTCGGCGATCGGCGTCGTGATGCTGCTGATCCTGCTCGCCGTCACCCTGGTCTATCTGCGGCTGCTGCGACGGCAGGGAGAAGAACTGTGAGCCACTCCAGCGCCGCCGGTGTCGCGCCGCCGCGCCGCGCGTTCCGCATCCGCCGCCCCTGGCGGCTCGCGGCCGAGGCCACCGCCCTGGCCGTCGCCGCCGTCGTCGCCTTCCCGCTCTACTGGATGGTGCTCTCGGCCTTCAAACCGGCCGGGGAGATCCGGTCCACCCACCCCCGGCCGTGGACCTCCGCGCCCTCCCTGGACTCCTTCCGGCGCGTCTTCGAACAGCACGACTTCGGCCGCTACTTCCTCAACAGCCTGCTGGTCGCCGGGGCGGTGGTGATCGCCTCGGGTGTGATCGCCTTCCTCGCCGCGACCGCCGTCACCCGCTTCCGCTTCAGGTTCCGCACCACGCTGCTGGTGATGTTCCTGGTCGCCCAGATGGTGCCGATCGAGGCGCTGACCATCCCGATGTTCTTCCTGATGCGGGATGTGGGCGACACCGTGCCCGGGGTCGGGCTCAACACCCTGGGCTCGCTGATCCTGCCGCACATCGCCTTCTCGCTGCCGTTCGCCATCTGGATGCTGCGCGGCTTCGTGAAGGCCGTGCCCGAGTCCCTGGAGGAGGCGGCCTATCTGGACGGCGCCAGCCGCTCCCGCTTCCTGTGGCAGATCCTGTTCCCGCTGGTCCTCCCCGGGCTCGTGGCCACCAGCGTCTTCTCGTTCATCTCCGCCTGGAACGACTTCCTGTTCGCCAAGTCGTTCATCATCAGCGCGACCGAGAACTCCACCCTCCCGATGGCGCTCCTCGTCTTCTTCAAGGACGAGGGCAACGACTGGGGCGGCATCATGGCGGCGTCCACCATCATGACCATCCCGGTGCTGATCTTCTTCGTACTCGTACAGCGCCGCCTGGTCTCCGGCCTCGGCGGAGCGGTAAAGGACTGACGCGATGCCCCAAGAGCCCGCCACCGGCCTCCTCCCCGCCCCACTGCGGGCCGCCCCCAACCCCGGCGGCGGCGAGGGCTACGTCCTGGACGAGGACAGCCAGATCGACGCCCGGCCCGGCACCGAGCGCGTCGCCCGCTGGCTGCGCGCCACCGTCGGGGCGGCCACCGGTCTGCCGCTGGCCCCGCACACCGACGCGTCGAACCGCATCGTGCTGGAGCTCGACCCGGGCGTGGGGGAGCGGCTCGGCCCCGAGGGGTACCGCCTCGTCATCGACGGCCACGGGGTGGTCATCCAGGGCGGCGGCGAGCCCGGCCTGTTCTGGGGCGCCCAGACGCTGCGCCAGCTGCTCGGCCCGGACGCCTTCCGGCGCGCGCCGATCGACCCGGACCGGCGCGCCTGGTCCCTGCCCGCGCTCTACGTCGAGGACGCGCCCCGCTTCGCCTGGCGCGGGCTGATGCTGGACGTGGCCCGGCACTTCCTGCCCAAGGACGGCGTGCTCGCCTATGTCGACCTGCTGGCCGCCCACAAGCTCAATGTGCTCCATCTCCACCTGACCGACGACCAGGGCTGGCGGCTGGAGATCCGCCGCTACCCGGAACTGACCGCCACCGGCGCCTGGCGGACGCGCACCAAGCTCGGCCACCGCGCCTCCCCGCTGTGGGACGAACGCCCGCACGGCGGCTACTACACCCAGGACGACATCCGCGAGATCGTCGCCTACGCGGCCGAACGGCACATCACCGTCGTCCCCGAGATCGACATTCCCGGGCACAGCCAGGCCGCCATCGCCGCCTACCCGGAGCTGGGCAACACGGACGTCATCGACACCGCCTCCCTCGGAGTCTGGACCACCTGGGGCATCAACCCGAACGTACTCTCCCCCACCGACACCACGCTCCGCTTCTTCGAGAACGTGCTGGAAGAAGTGCTGGACCTGTTCCCCGGCACCTTCGTCCACCTCGGCGGCGACGAATGCCCCAAGGACCAGTGGAAGGCGTCCCCGGCCGCCCAGGAACGCATCCGCGAGCTGGGGTTGGCGGGCGAGGACGAGCTCCAGAGCTGGTTCCTCCGCCACTTCGGCCACTGGCTCGCCGCCCGCGGCCGACGGCTGATCGGCTGGGACGAGATCCTGGAGGGCGGCGCACCGGACGCCCCGCTGCCCGACGGCGCCGCCGTCTCCTCCTGGCGCGGCTACGCGGGCGGCATCACCGCGGCCCGGGCCGGTCACGACGTCGTCATGTGCCCCGAACAGCAGGTCTACTTCGATCACCGGCAGGCCCCGGGCACGGACGAGCCGGTCCCCATCGGCTACGTCCGCACCCTGGAGGACGTCTATCGCTTCGAGCCGGTTCCGCCGCAGCTCACCGCGGCCGAGGCCGGCCATGTGCTGGGCGCGCAGGCCAACGTCTGGACCGAGGTCATGGAGGACCGGCGGCGGGTCGACTACCAGACCTTCCCCCGTCTCGCCGCCTTCGCCGAAGCCGTATGGTCCGCCCTTCCGCCGCCGCCCGAGCGGGACTTCGCGGAATTCGAGGGGCGCATGGAAGCACACTACGCCCGTCTGGATGCGCTGGGCGTCAGCTACCGCCCGCCCTCCGGTCCGCACCCCTGGCAGCGCCGCCCCGGTCTGCTCGGACGTCCGATCGAGGGATCGCCCCCGATCGTGTGAGCCCACGGCAAGGTGCTCGCCCCCGCGACCCGCCCCTGGGACGGTGGTCATCCGGCCGTTACGCAAGTTCGTACAAGGGTCCCTGAAACGTGGCAATCCACACCCGACGGAGACGTCACCCGAAACCCGTACCATCCCCCAGGTCAGGGACGGAACCGCGCTTCCCGGACCCTCGCGACGGCAGGCGTGCGAGATGTGCCAGAGTTGCCACGTCCGGGCTGTGAGCACGTACCGTACGGCGCAACAGCCGGGACACCGGGGAAGGGGCAGCTGGGTTGACCACGCACGCACCGCAGGCGGCGCACACGGTGACGTTGCCGGGCTCGCTCGATGAGGCCGTGGCGGCGCTGGCCGCCATGCCCGCCGCCGTGCCCGTCGCCGGCGGTACCGATCTGATGGCCGCGGTCAACTCCGGCCTGCTGCGGCCCGCCGCGCTCGTCGGGCTCGGCCGGATCAGCGAAATCCGCGGCTGGCGCTACCTGGACGGACACGCCCTGCTCGGCGCCGGACTCACCCACGCCCGGATGGGCCGCCCCGACTTCGCGGCGCTCATCCCGGCCCTGGCCGCGGCCGCGCGCGCCGCGGGACCCCCGCAGATCCGCAACGCCGGAACGCTCGGCGGCAACATCGTCAGCAACGCCCCCACCGGCGACGCGCTGCCCGTGCTCGCCGCCCTGGAGGCCACCCTCGTCATCGCCGGGCCCGAGGGCGCGCGCCGCGAGATCCCGGTCAGCCATCTCCTCGCCGGAGTCGAGATGCTGAGGCCCGGTGAACTCGTAGGATTCGTCCGGGTTCCGCTGCTGCACGCCCCGCAGGCCTTCCTCAAGGCCACCGGGCGCACCGGACCCGGCCGGGCCGCCGCGTCCGTCGCCATCGTCCTCGACCCGGCGCGCCGCGGGGTGCGCTGCGCGGTGGGGGCGGTCGCGCCGATGCCGCTGCGCCCGCTGGAGGCCGAGCGCTGGGTCGCCTCGCTCATCGACTGGGACGGCGACCGCGGCCATCTCGATCCGCAGGTCACCACGGCTTTCGGGGAGTACGTGGCCGCCGCCTGCATCCCCGACCCGCCGCCGCCGGAGGACGGCTCCGACCCGGTGCCCCTGCCGCCCGCGGCGATCCATCTGAGGCGTACGGTGGCAGCCCTGGCCCGCCGAGCATTGGGGAGGGCACTCGCGTGAGTGACGAACAGCAGCCGCACCGGCCGGACCCGGGGAGCGGGTGGCAGCCGATGCCGCACGGCCCGGAGTACGACGCGGAGTCGACGGCTTTCGTCCAGCTTCCGCCCGACTTCCAGTTCCCGGAGCCGGGCGACCCCGCGGCCACCGGCTGGGACCCGCTCGCCGCGCCCGGCACCGGCTACACCCCGCCGCCGATGCCCGGCGCGCCGTCGCAGGGCGGCCAGTGGCAGCCCGCGGAGCACGGCGGTCCGTACGGCACGTCCGGGCACGACCACGCCGGTCACGCCGGGTCCTCCGCGACGTCCGGCCAGTCCGGTCAGTCCGGTCACTCCGGGACCGGGCACTGGGCCATGCCCCACACGGACACCGGCGGCTCCGGCTACGCCTACGGCGGCCACCAGGACCCGCACGGCACCCCCCAGTGGCCGGCGCCCGCCGAGGACCCCTCCGGTCACGCCGGACATGTGCCGCACACCGGTCACTGGCCGGTGCGCACCGAGGAGCCGGTCGACGACTGGCCGCTGCCCGAGGGGCAGTCCCACGGCAACGGCGTCCCGGTGCAGACCAGCCAGTGGACGATCCCGGTCGCGGGCGACGACGGCGTGGACGAGACCGGTGAGTACCGGGTCGACGACCACCCCGGCCCGGCGGCCCCGCCGTACGGTGCCCAGCCGGGCCACGGCGCCCCGGCCGGTCCCGGTCCGGTCGCCCCGGGTGATCCCGGCGACGTCGGCGATCCGCAGGAGACCGCGCAGCTGAGGCTGCCGTTCGGCCGCAACGCGCGGCAGCAGCAGGCCGCCCCGTACGCGCCGCAGCAGCCGCAGCAGCCGCACGCCGACCAGGTCCCTGCCGACCAGGCGGGACACAGCGGCCAGTGGTCGGTCCCGACGGCCGACGAGGGCGTGGACGACTCCGGGGAGTACGCGGTCGAGGGCCACCCCGGCCCGGCCGCCCGGACGGGCGCTCCGGCGCGCCGCCCGCTGCGCATCCCCGACGACGACGCGCCGCGCGAGCACTCCGCCCCGGCGACCCCGCCGCACGGCACCCCGCCCCAGGGCACGCCGCCCCAGGGCACCCCCGCGCACGGCACCCCGCCGCACGGCACGGACGGCCACGGCTGGCACGGTGCGGCGGCGGCCGACGCCGCCGACGCGTTCGTACGGGAACGGGAGCCGGCGCGGGAGGACGACCGGCACGCGGACCCCGCGGCGCCCGGCGCCCTGCCCGAAGAGGCCGCCTGGCACGACGAGTTCACCGACGGCACCGGGATTCACGGCCCCGCCGCGGGGGACTCGGGCGAGTTCGCGATGGACTCGGGCGAGTTCGCGGTGGACGCCCCGCACCCCGGCGCGCACGCCCCGGCGCACGGCACCCCGCCGCACGGCAGTCCGGTCCCCGACGGGCCCGGGGCCGACGCCCCCGGCGAGTCCGCGCATGAGGTCGAGACCCCGGCCGAGGCCGAACGGCCCGCGGCCGAGGAGGGGTTCACGGACGTCCCGGAGCAATCCGCCCCGGTCGAGACCCCGGCGGACGCCCCCGAGGCCGCTGACACCCCCGCCGAGCCCCTTCCCGCCCCCGCCGGGGACGAGGACCGGGCGGCCCCGGCCGACGCCCTGGACCCGGCCCACAGCGAGCACCCCCAGGCGTCGTACGTGCTGCACGTCAACGGCGCCGACCGGCCCGTCACCGACTCCTGGATCGGCGAGTCGCTGCTGTACGTGCTGCGCGAGCGGCTCGGCCTCGCGGGCGCCAAGGACGGCTGCTCGCAGGGGGAGTGCGGCGCCTGCTCGGTCCAGGTCGACGGGCGGCTCGTCGCCTCCTGCCTGGTGCCCGCCGCGACCGCCGCGGGCTCGGAGGTCCGTACGGTCGAGGGCCTCGGCCAGGACGGCCAGCCCTCCGACGTCCAGCGCGCGCTGGCCGAGTGCGGCGCGGTCCAGTGCGGCTTCTGCGTGCCCGGGCTCGCGATGACCGTGCACGACCTGCTGGAGGGCAACCACGCCCCCACCGACCAGGAGACCCGCCAGGCGATCTGCGGCAACCTGTGCCGCTGCTCCGGCTACCGCGGAGTCGTCGACGCCGTGCGTGAGGTCGTGGCGGCCCGTGAGGCGGCCGACGAGGCGGCGGAGGCCGCGGACGCCGCCGAGGACGAGGCGGCGGCGCACGACCCGGCCCGCATCCCGCGGCAGGCGGGTCCGCCCGGCACGGGGAATGGCGGCAACGGCAGCGGTATGGGAAGGGCATCATGACCGGAATCGCGGACGGCGCGGGAGCCGTCACCGCAACCCCCTCCGCCGGAACGCCCGTCCCCCCGCCGCCGCACATGGGGCTCGGCGTGTCGCTCCAGCCCGCCGACGTGACGGCCAAGGCGTCCGGGACCTTCCCGTACGCGGCCGACCTGTGGGCCGAGGGGCTGCTGTGGGCCGCCGTGCTGCGCTCACCGCATCCGCATGCCCGCATCGTCTCCATCGACACCTCCCCGGCCGCCGGGATGCCCGGGGTGCACGCCGTGGTGACCCACGCCGACGTCCCCGGTGACGCCTCGCACGGCCGCCGGGTCGCCGACCGGCCGGTGTTCGCCAAGGACCTGGTGCGCCACCACGGCGAGCCCATCGCCGCCGTCGCCGCCGACCACCCCGACACCGCCCGGCTGGCCGCGGCCGCCATCGCCGTCGAGTACGAGGTGCTGGAGCCGGTCACCGACCCCGAGCAGGCGTTCGCCGCCGAACCGCTGCACCCCGACGGCAATCTGGTCCGCCACATCCCGCTGTCCTTCGGCGACCCGGAGGTCGTCGGCGACGTCATCGTCGAGGGCCTGTACCGGATCGGCCGCCAGGACCCGGCGCCCATCGGCGCCGAGGCGGGCCTCGCCGTACCGCGCCCGGACGGCGGGGTGGAGATCTACACGGCCTCCACCGACCCGCACGCCGACCGCGATCTGGCCGCCGCCTGCTTCGGGCTGGAGCCGGAGCGCGTCAAGGTCGTCGTCACCGGCGTCCCCGGCGCCATGGGCGAGCGCGAGGACCCCGGCATGCAGCTGCCTCTCGGGCTGCTCGCGCTGCGCACCGGCCATCCGGTCAAGCTCGCCGCCACCCGCGAGGAGTCCTTCCTCGGGCACGCCCACCGCCACCCCACCCTGCTGCGCTACCGCCACCACGCGGACGCGCAGGGCAAGCTGGTGAAGATCGAGGCGCAGATCCTGCTGGACGCGGGCGCCTACGCGGACTCCTCGGCGGACACCCTGGCCGCCGCGGTGTCCTTCGCCTGCGGCCCGTACGTCGTCCCGCACGCCTTCATCGAGGGCTGGGCGGTCCGCACCAACAACCCGCCCTCCGGCCATGTCCGCGGCGAGGGCGCGATGCAGGTGTGCGCCGCGTACGAGGGCCAGATGGACAAGCTCGCGGCCAAGCTCGGCCTCGACCCGGCCGAGATCCGGATGCGCAACGCCATGGCCACCGGCGATCTGCTGCCCACCGGACAGACCGTCACCTGCCCGGCGCCGGTCGCCGAGGTACTCCAGGCCGTCCGGGACGCCCCGCTGCCCGACCTCCCCGGCGACGACGCCGAGGACGACTGGCTGCTGCCCGGCGGCCCCGAGGGCGCGGGCGACCCGGCCGCGGTGCGGCGCGGCGTCGGCTACGCGGTGGGCATGGTGCACATGCTGGGCGCCGAGGGCGCCGACGAGGTGTCCACCGCCACCGTCAAGGTCACCGGACCGGTCGCCACCGTCATCTGCGCGGCCGTCGAGACCGGCCAGGGCTTCACCACCCTGGCCCGCCAGATCGTGCAGGACGTCCTCGGCATCGAGGAGGTCCACGTCGCCCCCGTCGACACCGACCAGCCCCCGGCCGGACCCGCCTCGCGCGGCCGCCACACCTGGGTCTCGGGCGGTGCGGTCGAGCGTGCCGCCAAGATGGTCCGCACCCAGCTGCTCCAGCCGCTGGCGCACAAGTTCGGCATGTCCACCGAGCTGCTGACCATCGCCGACGGCAAGATCACCTCGTACGACGGCGTCCTCAGCACCACCGTCGAGGAGGCCCTCGAGGGCAAGGAGCTGTGGGCCACCGCCCAGTGCCGCCCGCACCCCACCGAACCCCTCGACGAGACCGGCCAGGGCGACGCCTTCGTCGGCCTCGCCTTCTGCGCCGTACGGGCCGTGGTGGACGTCGACATCGAGATCGGCGCGGTCCGGGTCGTGGAGATGACCGTCGCCCAGGACGTGGGCCGGGTCCTCAACCCGCGCCAGCTCCGCACCCGCATCGAGTCCGGCATCGCCCAGGGCATCGGCGCCGCCCTCACCGAGAACCTGCGCACCTCCCGCGGCGTCATCCGCCACCCCGACCTCACCGGCTACGCCCTCCCGACCGCCGTGGACGTCCCCGACATCCGCATCGTCAAACTGGTCGAGGAGCGCGACGTGGTGGCCCCCTTCGGCGCGAAGGCCGCCAGCGCGGTCCCGGTCGTCACCTCCCCGGCCGCGGTGGCCGCCGCGGTCCGAGCCGCCACCGGCCGCCCGGTCAACCGCCTCCCCATCCGCCCCCAGGCAGCGGTGGTCAACCGGACGTAGCCACATGCCCATGGACCCCTACGCGCTACGGCCGTACCGCGGCGTCGACGCGGACTTCCGCCGCCTGGGCCGCCGCAGGAGCAACTGAAGCCCGAAGGGGACGCGTCCTTCTGCATGATCCCCTTGGCCGCGGTTTCGGAAGGTGTCCGCTCGTGCCCCTCCTGCTCATGTCGATCAGTACGGTCTTCCTCCTGGCCATCGCGCTCTGGACCCCCGCCCGGGCCCACTGGCTGAGGCGGACCGGCCGGCAGGCGGAGGGCCAGGTGACCGGGCGCCGGGTGGTCGACCGCGGCGAGGACCACCACACCGAGCTGACCCTGGCCTTCACCGACCACGACGGCCGCCACCGCGAGTTCGAGACCCGCCTGCTGACCACGCGGGCCGCCCCGGACGTCGGCACCCGCGTCCCGGTCGGCTATCCCGCCGACCGTCCGGAGGAGGCCCGGATGCTGACGTACACCTGGCGGGCGACCCGGTCGTATCTGGCGTTCCTGCTGCTGGGCGTGATGTGGATGACGGCGCTGGTGCCGCACCTGCCGTAGCCGCTCAACAGAGGGGGAAGGCCCAGCCGCCCGGGTACCAGGGCTCGCGGTCGCCGCGGAAGGCCGCCGAGGCGAGGGGGAGCGCGCCGGGGCGCAGTTCCTCGACGAGGCCCGCGGCGGCGAGGGTGGTGAGGGCGGTGCCGCCGAGGAAGGCGGCGCCCAGCTCGGCCGCCGTCAGGCGCAGGTCGGCCGGGGCGGTCGTGGGTTCGCAGGCCGCGGTTTCGCCGTCCCAGCTCAGCCGGTGGTGGCCGGTGTTCCAGGGGCAGAAGTCGTCGCGTATGTCCAGGACGAGGTCGAAGGGGAGACGGTAACTCCGGCCCGTCAGGGCCCGGTCGATGTCGACCGGGCGCAGCCACAGGCGGTCCACCGGGGTGGACCGGACCGCGCGCGGGTCGGTCAGCAGGTGGGGCAGCGGTTCGTCCACGGCGCCCTCGTAGTCGATCCAGGTCACCAGGTCGATCCCGGCGAGGAAGCGCCACAGGGCCGCGTACGCCTGACGGGAGAGCGCCGCCAGCTCCACGAGGTGTATGTCGTCGGCGCCGCCGTGGCGGTAGAGGGCGTATCCGGTGGCCTGGCCGTCGCTCTCGTGGTGCACGGCGAAGCGGAGCGCGGTCGCCGCGCCGCGCCGGTGCGGGTGGTCGGCGAGGCGTACGGCCCAGTGGGGCGCCTCTCGGTCGGGCCAGCCGGGAGTCGTGGTGCGGGCCTGGTCGTAGACCTTCTCCAGGAGCGGGCGGGCCCGGTCGGCGGGGTGGAGTCGGATGGTCCCGTCGCCGAAGTCGGTGCAGGGGCGGAAGCGCAGGGCGCGCCGGTCGCAGCGCATCTGGTTCCCGAGGGTCGCGGGGCCGTAGCCGTAGCGCCCGTAGATTCCGGCCTCGGAGGGGCGGAGCACGGCGATCGGCTCGCGCTGGTGCTCGTGCAGGTCGGTCAGTTGGGCGCGCATCATCGCGGTGAGGATGCCGCGGCGGCGATGCGTCGGGGCCACGCCGACGGAAGCGATCCCCGCCACGGGCAGGACGCCGCCGGGGACGGTCAGCGTCCGGCGGTAGACGGATGCCCCGGCCACCGGCACGCCGTCGTCGAACGCGGCCAGGGTGCGGTCGAGGTCGGTCGCCTCCCGCTGGTGGGCCAGTTCCTCGTCCGACCGGTCCGTGCCGTACGTATCGGCGATCATGCGCGCCCAGGGCGCGAACTCCTCGTCGAGGACGCTGCGGAGGCGGAACGGGGAATCGGTCATCGGGCATGTGTACCTCTGCGGCCGGTGCACCGCACGGGAATTATTCGGTTTCGCCCCGCGGCCCTCGTTTGCTAGTCCTGTTCCGCATGCGGGAGACGTTGCAGAGCGACCATGTCGCCATCGTGACCGGAGCGAACCACGGGATCGGGGCGGCGGCCGCCAGAGCGCTCGCCGCTCGCGGCGTCGCGGTGTTCTGCGCCTACCTGGGGCCGGGTGGCGAGGAAGTGGCGGGGGAGATCCGCCGAGCGGGCGGGCGGGCCGAGGCATGTGAGGCGGATCTCAGCGACCCGGCGGCCCCCGGGACCCTCTTCGACCGGGCCGAGGAGCGCCTCGGACCGGTCGACATCCTGATCAACAACGCCTCGGGGTGGGTGCAGGACACCTTCACCCCGGATCCCGTCGACCGGTTCGGACGGCCGCTCCAGCCCGTCACCGCGGAGACCTGGTCGCGGCAGTTCGCCGTGGACGCGATGGCCCCGGCCCTGCTGATCGGCGAGCTGGCCCGGCGCCACCGGGCGCGGGGCGCCGGGTGGGGGCGGATCGTCGGGCTGACGTCGGGCGGCGAGCTCGGCTTTCCCGGTGAGGTCTCGTACGGCGCGGCGAAGGCCGCCCAGGCCAACTACACCCTGTCCGCCGCCGTGGAGCTGGCCGGACTCGGCATCACCGCCAACGTGGTGCATCCGCCGGTGACCGACACCGGGTGGGTGACGGACGAGGTGCGGGAGTTCGTCGCGTCGAGCGGCACGCACTTCCACGTCGCCGAACCGGCGGAAGTGGCGGAGACCATCGTGTTCCTCGCGTCCGACGCGGCCGGGCTCGTCACCGGCAACACGATCACCCTGCGGTGAATCACCGCAGCACCAGCTGCACGATCGCGGCCGTCCCCACCGTCACGATCAGGGCCCGCAGCGCGGTCGGGCTGAAGCGGCGGCCCACCGCGGCTCCGGTCATGCCGCCGAGGGCGGAGCCGACCGCGATGAGGAGGACGGCCGTCCAGTCGAAGTGGGCGGCGAAGAGGAAGAACAGCGCCGCGACGGAGTTCACGACGGCGGCCAGGACGTTCTTGATGCCGTTGAGGCGTTGCATCGGCTCGTCGAGGAGCATGCCCATGATGGACATGTAGATGATGCCCTGGGCGGCGGCGAAGTAGCCGCCGTAGACGCTGGCGAGCGTCAGCCCGAGCAGCAGCAGCGGACCGACGTCGCGCCGGGCGGAGCCGTGCGGCCGCGCCTCGCGGCGGGCGCGCACCTTCTTGGAGATCAGCGGCTGGAGCACGACCAGGACCAGCGCCAGGCCCACCAGCGTCGGCACGATCCGCTCGAACGCCGTGCTGGGCAGCGTCAGCAGCAGCGTGGCGCCTCCGAGGCCCCCGACCAGGGCCCCGGCGCTCAGCTTCAGCACCCGCCGCCCCTGCCCCACCAGCTCCTTGCGGTAGCCGATGGCTCCGCTGATGGAGCCGGGTATGAGGCCGAGCGCGTTGGACACCGTGGCGGTGACGGGCGGCAGCCCGGTGGCGAGGAGCACGGGGAACGTGATCAGCGTCCCGGACCCGACCACGGAGTTGATCCCACCCGCGCCCACTCCCGCCGCGAAGACGGCCACCATCTCCCACGGCGTCACGCCGCCACCTCCTGTTCGCTGCCTGCTGCACGTCTCATGGGGCTGACGCTAGACGGTGATCGCTTCGCTGTCCGCCGAACCCCGGGCGGGGGCGCCCCACGGCGCCCCTCGCCCGGGCTTCGGTCAGGCGCGGGGGGCGTCCAGGGCCTGGGCCACCTTCGGGCCGATCAGGTTCAGGGCTTCCTCGCGCAGCAGGTGGTAGTGGTGGGCCGGGACGCCGTGGACCGTGACCTCGCCGGACACGTACGGCTGCCAGGCCTCGGGGACGTGCAGCGCGTCGCGCTCGTAGCCCGGGATGTCCTCGTCGGCCGTGAAGAGGAGCAGGTCGCCCTCGAAGCGGTCGGGGGCGAACTTGCGCATCAGCTCCTGGTCGTTGAGGAAGATGTCGAGCAGCGGGAAGCTGTGCTCGCCCTCCAGGAGCCGCTTCGGCAGGCCGGTTTCGCGGCTGAGGTCGGCGACCAGCTGGTCGCCGTCGTCGAGGCCGTCGGGGTGGGCCGCCAGCCAGCCGGGGGCGAAGATGTCGCCGCCGCCGATGTTGTCCAGCAGGACGCCGAGCCACTGGCGCTTGCCCAGGTCCGGCAGGTCGGGCAGGGCCTGGTCGTTGTCGGGGTAGGCGTCGATGACGGTGAGGGTGGCGACCTCTTCGCCCTCGCCCTGGAGCCGGGTGGCCATGGCGTGCGCGATGAGCCCGCCGAAGGACCAGCCGAGCAGGTGGTACGGGCCGGTGGGCTGGACGGTGCGGATCTGGTCCAGGTAGTCGGCGGCCATCTCCTCGACGTTGGCGGGCAGTACGTCGGGCTCGGTCAGGCCGCGCGCCTGGAGGGCGTAGACGGGCTGGTCGGGCGCGAGGTGGCGCATCAGGCCGGTGTACGACCAGCCGAGGCCGCCGCCGGGGTGGACGCAGAACAGCGGCGGGCGCCCGCCCTCGCCGCGCAGCGGCAGCAGGGTGTCGAGCGGGTGCAGTTGGGACGCGTCGGCGGAGGTGGCCTCGTCGAGGCGGGCCACCAGGCGGGCGACGGTCGGGGCCTCGAACAGGTCCCGCATCGACAGCTCGGTGTCCAGGGCGGTCCGCGCCTGGCTGGCCAGCTTGGAGGCGAGCAGGGAGTGGCCGCCGAGCAGGAAGAAGTCGTCGTCGATGGTGACGTCGGGGACGCCCAGCACCTCGCCGAAGAGCGCGCACAGCGTCTCCTCGCGGGGGGTGCGGGGCGCCCGGCCGCCGCGGGCGGCCTCGTGGGAGGGCACGGGCAGCGCGGCCCGGTCCAGCTTGCCGTTGGGGCTCAGCGGCAGCGTGTCGAGCACCATGAACGCGGTGGGCACCATGTGCTCGGGCAGGTCGCGGTGCAGCATCTCGCGGGCGGTGGCGACGCACGGCGCGGTGCCGCCCTCGGCCGTCAGATAGGCCACCAGACGCTGGTCGCCGGGCTGGTCCTCGCGGACGATGGCCGCGGCCTCCGCGACGTCCGGCAGCGCGCGCAGCGCGGCCTCGACCTCGCCGGTCTCGATGCGGAAGCCGCGCAGCTTGACCTGGTCGTCGGAGCGGCCCAGGTAGGCGACGCCGCCGTCGGGCAGCCGCCGGGCCAGGTCGCCGGTGCGGTACATGCGGGCGCCTGGCGTGCCGAAGAGGTGGCCGTACGGGTCGGGGACGAAGCGCTCGGCGGTCATCGACGACCGGTCGTGGTAGCCGCGGGCGAGCTGCGGCCCGGCCAGGTAGACCTCGCCGACGGCCCCGGCGGGGGCGTGCCGCAGGGCGGAGTCGAGGACGTACAGGCGGCTGTTCCACACCGGGGCGCCGATCGGGACCGGGCCGGTGGCGCCGGGCTCGCAGGTGTGGGCGCTGATGTCGACGGTGGCCTCGGTGGGCCCGTACACGTTGTGCAGCGGTATGCCGGGCAGCAGGCGGTGGAAGCGGTCGGCCGTCTCGCGCGGCAGCGCCTCGCCGCCGCAGAACACCTGGCGCAGGCTGGCGGCGCACCGCTCGGCGACGTCCGGCTCGGCGAGGAAGGCGCGGAGCATCGACGGCACGAACTGGAGGGTGGTGATGTGCTCTTCGTGGACGGTGCGCACGAGGTACGCGGGGTCCTTGTGGCCGCCGGGCTGGGCGAGCACCAGGGTGGCGCCGCTGACCAGCGGCCAGAAGAACTCCGCGACCGAGGCGTCGAATCCGGCCGGGGTCTTCTGGAGCAGCCGGTCCTCGGGGGTGAGGGGGTGGCTGCCCTGCATCCATTCCAGGCAGTTGACGATGGCGCGGTGGGGGACCAGGACGCCCTTGGGGCGGCCGGTGGAGCCGGAGGTGTAGATGACGTACGCGGGGTGCTCGGGGTCGAGCGCCACGCGCGGCGCGTCGGCCGTACCCGTTTCGTCGTACGGATCGTCCAGCAGCAGCCGCTCGACCCCCTCCGGCCCCTCCGCCGCGGGCAGCTGCCCGGCGTGCTCGGCGCGGGTGACGAGGAGCGCGGGCGCGGCGTCGTCGAGCATGAACGCCAGCCGGTCGGCCGGGTAGTCCAGCTCCAGCGGCAGATACGCGGCGCCCGACTTGAGCACCGCCAGCAGGGCGACGACCAGCTCGGGGGAGCGGGGCAGGGCGACGGCGACGGTGCGCTCCGGCCCCGCGCCGCGCGCGGTCAGGCGGCGGGCCAGCCGGTCGGCGGCGCGGTCCAGCTCGGCGTAGCTCAGCCGGGTGTCGCCGAGGACGACGGCCTCGGCGTCGGGCGTGCGGGCGGCCTGCGCCGCGAACAGCCCGGGCAGCGTGGTGCCCGAGGTGGGGTGGGCGGTGTCGTTCCACTCCTCGGCCGCGCGCCGCCGCTCCTCGGCGGAAAGCAGCTCGATGGCGCCGACGGTGCGCTCCTTGTCGGAGGTGTCGGAGAGGGTGCGCAGGAGTTCCAGATACCGCTCGCGGTGGGCGATCAGACCGTCGGCGGTGTAGAGGTTGGAGTTCGCATTGAGGTCGATGCGGATACCGCTGCCGTCGGAGCGGTCGTATCCCATGATCGAGAGGTCTTCGACGGTTCCGTTGGACAGGTTGTGTCCGATGACGCGATGCCCCGCGAAGTCGAAGTCGTAGTCGTACGTCATGATATTGACGTGCGGGCCGAGGAAGCCGTTTCCGCCGTCCGGGAGGTGGAGATCCCGGGCCAGGTCGATATGGCGGTAGCGCTGATGCCGCAGCGCCTGCCGGACTTCCCGCGAGACCTGCCGCACCAGATCCCGTATCCGCATATCCGAGCGCACCTGGATGCGCAGCGGCACCACATTGGCGAACATCCCCGGAATCCCGCGCAGCGTGGCATCGGTCCGGGCGGTGACCGGCAGCGTCAGAATGATGTCCGATTTACCGGTCAATCGATGCAGATAGGTGGCGGTCGCCGCGATAACCATCGCCGACCAGTGCGTCGCGTATTTACGCGCCGCGGCGCGCAGCTCGACCGCTTCCTCCTCGGTCAGGTAAGCGGTCTCCCGCAGCACGCTGGAGAGGTCGTCGCCGGGGCGGCCGGAAAGGCGGGCGGGTTCCGGGGAATCCGCGAAGTGTTCCATCCAGTACGCGCGGTCCTTGGCGAAATCCTCCGACGACCGGTATTCCTCGTCCCGGTCGAGCATGGTCCGCAGGGAGCCGAAGACGGTTTCCCCCGCGGCCGGGTCGGCGCCTTCGGTGAGCGCGGTGTAGATCTCGGCGGTGCGCCGGCCCAGCAGGGCGGCGCTGCCCGCGTCCGACACGATGTGGTGGGTGCCCTGGTACCACAGGAAGCAGTCGTCGCCCAGCTTCAGCAGGGCGAACGAGAACAGCGGGTGGGCGTCCAGCTCAAGGCCGGTGGCCAGGTCGTGCTTCATCCAGCGGACCGCGGCGGCGTGCGGGTCGGGCTCGCCGCTCAGGTCGAGAACCGGGAAGTCCCAGTCGGTCACCGGGTCGAGAACCTGCCAGGGAACCCCGTCGTCCTCGCCGATCCGGACGTTGTACGGCTCGGCTTCCGCGACCGCCTGACGCAGTGCCCTCTCGAATATCGCGGTGTCTATGGGGCCTTGGATCTCAAGGTATTCGCCGACCTTGAACGTCGTGCTCTCCGGCGGCTCCAGCTGCTGAATGAACCAGATCTCGCTCTGGCCGGTCGACAGTGGCAGATGGGTGGCCGGTACGGCGGGCTGCACATTTCCCCCAGACGGAACACAGGATCACAGGTCGAAACAAAGGGTGCCTGTTCAGTCACCGCGGGTTCTCCGCTCTGGACTGCAGGCACCACTGTGACCCTATGCGTCGAAAATGCACTCACTGCGGGGGGTCGGAGACCATTCAGTGGGGAGAATGTGAAAAAGGTCAGGGGACCAGTTGCGTGAACGCCGTTCGCAAAACTGAGCATGCGCCTCGTAAGGCCTCTGTGTCCAGAGGGTTTCCGCCAGTTCACCGCGAGAGAGACCGGACGGCATGGATGAGCGGCCCCGGAGAGGGGTGCGGGAGCGCGGGGCGCTGTGGAGGCCGTGGCGGGATTCGAACCCGCGTAACTCGCTTTGCAGGCGAGCCCCTGAACCACTCGGGCACACGGCCGATGTCGTGCTCGTGCTTATGACCATACGGAGCGGTTCAGGGGGCATCAACGGTTCGGCGGCCGCTGCCATACGACTGACATACGCCGTTCATACGCGCCCGTTACGGGCCGCCGGGCGCGTGCGGGTGCTCCAGGAAGTCCTCCACCACGGGGCCGAACAGCTCCGGTTCGTCCACCCAGGGGTAGTGCCCCACGCCGTGCAGCGGCCGGGCGCGCCCGGCCGGGAACGACTCCGCGACCAGCTCCCCGGCCCGCACCCCGGTCACCGCGTCCCGGTCCCCGGTGATCACCAGCACCGGGCACGGCACCTCGCGCAGCCGCGCCAGCACCGCGCGGCGGCCCGCCTCGTCCACGCCCTGCCAGAAGCCCGCGCGCGGCACCGGGCCCAGCTGCTCGCCCTCGGCCGCCGCGTGCGCCCGCTGCGGCTCCTCCCAGCGGCCGTACGCCATCGGGGCGGCCTTCAGCAGCAGCTCCCGCACCTCGGCGAGGTCGGTGGTGTCCGGCAGCATCTGGACCGCCACGTACGCCTCCTGCCACCACGGCTCGTCGGCGCGCGACTCGAAGATCTCCCGCGCGTCCTCGGGCAGTTCGCCCTGCATCCGCGCGCCCGGGCAGACCAGGACCAGATGAGTGAGGTGGTCCGGGTGGGCCGCCGCGTACGCCTGCGCCGTGGCCGCCGCCGCGTCGTGGGCGAGCAGCGCGAAGCGGGTGAGCCCGAGGTGGCGGCGGAGCGCCTCCAGGTCCTCGGCAAGTCCCGGGAACGCGTACTGGCTCGGATCGGCTGCGGGGGGCGAGTCCCCGGTGCCGCGGCTGTCGGGGATGATCAGGGTGCGGTGCGCGTCGAGACCGCCGAGGTCGCCCAGGTACGCGGCGTTCCGCCCCGGACCGCCGGCCAGGCAGATCAGCGGCGGCCGCGCGGACCCGTCGCGGGCCTCCAGGACGCGGTAGGCCAGCTCCGTTTGGTCGTACGACGTGTAGTGCGGCATAGGGCCAGCCTGCCTGATCGGAGGGGATGCCGGCGGTGTGACGTCGGAGATCGGGTGATGTGAGGGGGCGGGAGGGGCAGGATGACTCAAAAGCGCCAGGAGGGGTGATGTTCCGTTCCCCCAAAACGCGCTTATGTTTCCCTCTATGATGCCCGTGTGTTCGATTCCCGGCACATCAGGACGTTCCACGAGGTGGTCCGCGCCGGTTCCTACTCGGCCGCCGCCCGTGAGCTCGGCTATACCCAGCCGGCCATAACGCAGCAGATGAAGGCGCTCGAACGGGCCGTCGGCAGCCCGCTGTTCATCCGCGTCGGCCGCGGCATGCGGCTCACCGAGGCGGGCGAGACGCTCGCCCGGCACGCCGACACCATCCTCTCCTCCATCTCCGCCGCCCAGGCCCAGATGAACGCCATCACCCGGCTGCGCGCCGGACGGGTACGGGTGTGCGCCTTCCCCAGCGCCAACGCCACCCTCATCCCCGAGGCCATGGCCCGCCTCGCCGCCGCCCACCCCGGGGTGCGGGTCGACCTGCTGGAGGGGGAGCCGCCGGACTCGCTCGACCGCGTCGTCCGCGGCGAATGCGACATCACCCTCGCCTTCACCTATCCCGGGCTGCGCGAGGAGACGCCCTCCGAACTCGTCGAGATCCCGCTGATGGAGGACCAGCTGACGGTCCTGCTGCCGAGCGGGCATCCGCTGGCCCGGCGGCGCGCCGTCAAACTCGCCGAGCTGAGCGGGGAGCGGTGGATCGCCGGATGCCTGCGGTGCCGCGCCAACTTCCTGCACGAATGCGCCGAACAGGGCTTCGCGCCCGACATCGCCTTCACCACCGACGACAACCTGGTGGTGCAGAGCATGGTCGCGGCCGGACTCGGCGTCGCGATGATGCCGGGTCTTGTGCTGTCCTTCCTCTGCCACCACAAGGTCACCGGGCGCGCCCTCGAACCGGCGTCGCGGCGCCATGTCTCCGCGTACGTCCTGCGGGAACACCTGGAGATCCCGGCGACGGCGCGGGTGCTGGAGGAGCTGAAGACGGTGGCCGGGAACCGGGTCGGCTGCTGACGCCCCCTTCGTACGAGGGCTTGCACGAGGTCTCGCACAAGGGCCCATATATAAGCGGAAGTTGACCCCCGTCCAACAATTCGTCGTTGGACGTGATGGACGGTCCGTCCGCACGCTGCCGATATGACCACCGCGTATCCGTCCTCTCGTGTCACGGCCCCCCTCGGCGCCTTCGTCGACGGCGTCCGCGAGGCCGTCGGACGCGGCCTGCCGCCCGATGTGACCGCCTACCTGGTGGGCGAACGCCTCGCCCCCTACCTCGGCACGCCCGATCTGCTCACCCCCGCCCAGCGCGAGGGCGACCCCGACCGCTACCGCCAGCACGTGCTGCACGCCGAGCCCGACGGCAGCTTCTCCGTCGTCGCCCTGGTGTGGCTGCCCGGCCAGCGCACGACCGTCCACGACCATGTGTCCTGGTGCGTCACCGGCGTCCACGAGGGCGAGGAGCACGAGCGCCGCTACCGCCTCGTCCCCGACGGCCCGGCCTCCCGGCTGGTCGCCGTGGAGGACGTGATCAACCCGCAGGGCGCGGTCTGCGGCTTCGCCCCGCCCGGCGATATCCACAGGGTGTGGAACGCCTGCGGCACCAAGGCGATCTCGATCCACGTCTACGGCGCGGACATCGTGCGGCTGGGCAGCAGCGTCCGGCGGGTGTACGAGGCCCCCGCGGTGGACGACCTGTGACCGGGCCGGGGCGTGACGCCGGGCGGGTGACGGCATGGCGGTGACCGGGGCGCCCGCAGGGACGCCTGCCGGGGCGATCGCGGCTCCCCGCCGCCGGATGCCCCCCGCCGCGTACGGGCTCGGGCTGGCCGTCTGCGGGGTCGCGGCCGCGTGGGCGGTGCACCGGGCCGTGCCCGCCGTACCGCTGCTCACCGCCGCCGTCGTGCTCGGCATCGGCGCCGCGCACCTGCCCGGCACCCGGGGGCTCGTCCGGGGCCGCGGGCGGGCCGGGCTCTCCCTCGCCGGGAAGCGGCTGATGCGGCTGGGCATCGTGTTGCTCGGCCTGAAGCTCAGCCTGGACGACGTCCTCGGTCTCGGCTGGGCCACCGTCGCGATGGTGTTCTGCGTGGTCGCCGCCACCTTCGGCGGCACCTGGTGGCTCGGCCGCCGGATGGGGCTGCGCGGCGACCAGCCGCTGCTGATCGCCACCGGCTACTCGATCTGCGGCGCGTCCGCGATCGGCGCGGTCAGCGAGGTGTCCGACAGCGACGAACGGGACGTGGCCACCTCCGTCGCGCTGGTGACGCTGTGCGGCACCCTCGCCATCGCCGTACTGCCCCTGCTCCAGCAGCCCCTGGGCCTCGGCGACGCGCAGTTCGGCCGCTGGGTGGGCGCGAGCGTGCACGACGTCGGCCAGGTCGTGGCGGCCGCGCAGACCGCCGGGCCCGCGGCGCTGAAGGAAGCGGTGCTGGTCAAGCTGATGCGGGTGGCGCTGCTCGCCCCGCTCGTCGCCGCGCTCGCCGTGTCCGTACGGGCCCGGGCCGGAGCCCGGCGCACCACCACCGCGACGCGGCGGCCCCCGCTGGTGCCGCTCTTCGTGGCCGGGTTCCTCTGCATGGTCGCGCTGCGCAGCACCGGTCTGCCGTCCGCCGCCGCGCTCGACGCCGCCGCCACCGGCCAGGAACTCCTGCTCGCCGCCGCCCTCTTCGGCCTCGGCAGCGCGGTCCACCTCCCCTCCCTCACCCGCACCGGCGCCCGGGTCGCGGCGCTGGGCCTGTGCGCCTGGGGAGTGATCGCGGGGGTCTCGTACGCGGGCGTGCTGCTCACCACCTGACGCGGCCGGGGACCCGACGGCGTACGTCCAAGGCCCGAGGCGCAACACCGACTTCCGACAGGTGTCACCCCGGTCCACGGCTCTTACGCTGACCGGCATGACCGCTCTCGACCCGCCCGACGCCGAACGGAGCACCACCGCACCCCTGGCCGAACCGGAGACGGGGTTCACGGATGACACCATCCTCGGCCGCCGCCACCGCGCGCTGACCCTCGGCATCGTCACCGTCGTCTCCCTCATCGCCTTCGAGGCGAGCGCGGTCAACACCGCCATGCCGATCGCCGCCCGCGCCCTGGACGGGGTCGAGCTGTACGCGTACGCCTTCTCCGCCTACTTCACCGCGAGCCTGTTCGCGATGGCGCTGTCGGGGGAGTGGTGCGACCGCAAGGGGCCGCTCGCGCCGCTGTTCAGCGGCATCGTGGCGTTCGGCGCGGGGCTGGTGGTCGCGGGGACGGCGCAGCGGATGTGGATGTTCGTGGGCGGGCGCGCCGTCCAGGGCATCGGCGGCGGACTGGTGATCGTCGCGCTGTACGTCGTCGTCGGCCGGGCCTATCCGCGGCGGCTCCAGCCCGCCGTGCTGGCCTCCTTCTCCGCCGCATGGGTGCTGCCGGTCCTCGTCGGGCCGGTCGTCGCCGGGACGGTCACCGAACAGGCCGGGTGGCGCTGGGTGTTCCTGTCCATCCCGGTGCTGGTGCTGCCGCCGCTCGCGGTGATGCTCCCGGCCCTGCGCACCCTGCCGCCCGGCGGCCGCTCCCCGGCCATGGACCGCCGCCGGATCCTGCTCGCGCTGGCCGTCGCGGGCGGCGCCGGGCTGCTCCAGTACGCGGCCCAGGACCTGGTCTGGCACTCCCTCCTCCCGGCCGCCGCCGGGCTCGCCCTGCTCGTGCCGTGCGTGCTGCGGCTGCTCCCCGCGGGCACCTTCCGCGCCGCCCGCGGGCTGCCGTCGGTGGTGCTGCTGCGCGGGGTCGCGGCGGGCGCCTTCCTGGGTGCGGAGAGCTTCGTCCCGCTGATGCTGGTCACCCAGCGCGGCCTGTCCGCGACCGCCGCCGGGCTCGCCCTCGCGGGCGGCGGGCTGACCTGGGCGCTCGGCTCGTACACCCAGAGCCGGGCCCGGCTGGAGCCGTACCGGGAGCGGCTGATGGGTCTGGGCATGCTGCTGATCGCCGTGGCCATCGCCCTGGTGCCGCTCGCGCTCGTCGCCTCCGTCCCGGTGTGGACCGTCGCCGTCGCCTGGGCGGTCGGCGGCTACGGGATGGGGATGGTCATCTCCAGCGCGAGCGTGCTGATGCTGAAGCTGTCCCGGCCCGAGGAGGCGGGCAGCAACTCCTCCTCGCTCCAGGTCTCCGACGCGCTCGGCAACATCACCCTGGTCGGCCTGAGCGGCGTCCTCTTCGTCGCCTTCGGCGGCGCCGCGATCGCACCCACCACCGACGCCACTCCCACCCCCGCCGCCTCCTCCCACCCGGCCGCCTTCACCGCCGTGTACGCCGCGATGGCGACGGTGGCCCTGGCGGGGGCGTGGGTCACCACCCGCCTGCGGCCCAACAGTCCTTCTGGTACCACGATGGCCCCAAAAGTGGTACCGTAATGGTATGGCAATGAATCTCCGACTGCGCGACGACCAGCAAGAGGCGCTCAAGCAGCGGGCCGAAGAGGAGGGCCGCAGCATGCACGCCATAGTGCTCCAGGCGATCGACCGGTATCTGGAGCAGGAGGCGGACCGGGAGTCCGTCCAACGACTGGGGGCAAAGTACGCGGCACGCCACGCGGACCTGCTGCGGAGGCTGGGGGAGTAAGTGAAGTACCTGACGGTCCAGGAAGTGCTGGACCTGGCGGAAATCGCCTGTGGGGGGCAGCAGATCGCGGTGCGTGATCTCGGGCTGCTGAGTTCCGCGGTGCATCGTCCTCAGTCACAGATGTTCGGCATAGAGGCGTACACGGAGCTGTTCGAGAAGGCCGCTGCGCTGCTCCAGTCGCTCGCCGTCAACCACCCGCTGGTGGATGGCAACAAGCGAATGGCCTGGATGTGCACGGTCGTCTTCCTCGACCTCAACGGGGTCGAGATGGTCGACGTCGACCAGGACGAGGCGTACAAGTTGGTGGTCGGCGTGGCCTCGGGCGCGCTCGACGAAGTCGGTGACATCACCGCACAGCTGAAGGCGCTGCACGAATCGGTGTGACCCTGATCCCACCCTCGGGTGGGATCGGGGCGTACCCCCGAAGCATGAAGGGCGGCACCGGTAGGCTGACGCGGTTCCCGATCGACCCCGCCGAGCCAGCCTGACGGAGACCGTGAGTACTACTGCCGCCTCCACCAGCCATCACCTCTCGCCCGCCTTTCCCGGACGGGCGCCCTGGGGTACCGCGAGCAAGCTGCGCGCCTGGCAGCAGGGCGCGTTGGACAAGTACATCGAGGAGCAGCCGCGGGACTTCCTCGCGGTCGCGACCCCCGGCGCCGGTAAGACGACGTTCGCGCTGACGCTCGCCTCCTGGCTGCTGCACCACCACGTCGTGCAGCAGGTGACGGTCGTCGCGCCGACCGAGCACCTGAAGAAGCAGTGGGCCGAGGCCGCGGCCCGCATCGGCATCAAGCTGGACCCGGAGTACAGCGCGGGCCCGCTGGGCCGGGAGTACCACGGCATCGCCGTGACGTACGCGGGCGTCGGCGTGCGGCCCATGCTGCACCGCAACCGGATCGAGCAGCGCAAGACGCTCGTCATCCTCGACGAGATCCACCACGCCGGTGACTCCCGCTCCTGGGGCGAGGCGTGCCTGGAGGCGTTCGAGCCCGCGACCCGCCGGCTCGCGCTCACCGGCACGCCCTTCCGGTCGGACACCAACCCCATCCCCTTCGTCACCTACGAAGAGGGCAACGACGGCATCCGCCGCTCCGCCGCCGACTACACGTACGGCTACGGCAACGCGCTGAACGACGGCGTCGTGCGGCCCGTCATCTTCCTCTCCTACAGCGGCAACATGCGCTGGCGCACCAAGGCGGGCGACGAGATCGCGGCCCGGCTCGGCGAGCCGATGACCAAGGACGCGGTCTCCCAGGCGTGGCGCACCGCGCTCGACCCGCGCGGCGAGTGGATGCCGAACGTGCTGCGCGCCGCCGACCACCGGCTGTCCGAGGTCCGCAAGGCCATCCCGGACGCGGGCGCCCTCGTCATCGCCTCCGACCAGGACTCGGCGCGCGCGTACGCCAAGCTGATCCGCGAGATCACCGGCAGCAAGGCCACCCTGGTGCTGTCCGACGAGGACGCCGCCTCGCAGCGCATCGAGGACTTCACCCACTCCGACGACCGCTGGATGGTCGCGGTCCGCATGGTGTCCGAGGGCGTGGACGTGCCGCGGCTCGCGGTCGGGGTGTATGCGACCACCATCTCCACCCCGCTGTTCTTCGCCCAGGCCGTCGGCCGTTTCGTACGGTCGCGGCGGCGCGGCGAGACCGCGTCCGTCTTCCTGCCCACCATCCCGATGCTGCTCGGCTTCGCCAACGAGATGGAGGTCGAGCGCGACCACGTCCTCGACAAGCCGAAGAAGGACGGCGAGGAGGAGAACCCGTACGCGGAGGAGGAGAAGCTCCTCGAAGAGGCCGAGAAGCAGCAGGACGAGGACACCGGCGAGCAGGACGCGCTGCCCTTCGAGGCGCTGGAGTCGGACGCGGTCTTCGACCGGGTGCTGTACGACGGCGCCGAGTTCGGCATGCAGGCGCACCCCGGCAGCGACGAGGAGCAGGACTACCTCGGCATCCCCGGGCTCCTCGAACCCGACCAGGTGCAGATGCTGCTCCAGAAGCGGCAGGCCAAGCAGATCGCGCACAGCCGCAAGAAGCCGGACGCGGAGGCGGATCTGCTGGAGATGCCCGCGGAGCGGCGCCCCGTGGTCACCCACAAGGAGCTGCTGGAGCTGCGGAAGCAGCTCAACACGCTGGTGGGGGCGTACGTCCACCAGAGCGGCAAACCGCACGGCGTGATCCACACCGAGCTGCGCCGGGTCTGCGGCGGGCCGCCGAGCGCGGAGGCGACGGCCGGGCAGATCCGCGAGCGCATCAAGAAGGTGCAGGAGTGGGCCACCCGGATGCGGTGACCTCCGTGATGTGTGCGGTGAGCGAGGGATCTGCTCGGATTCTGGACAACCACTTCCGCTGAGCGGACCCGCTCGCTACGGTTCGTGCACGCACACGCCCCGTGGCAGCGTCGCCGCGGAGTGCAGCCGGTGCGTATCACCGCGACCGGCGGAGCACCTTCGCGGGGAGCCGCCACTCATCACCGAGGAGGGGGCGTCGTGACCGCGGAGACCTCACAGACGCTCGACCGGGGACTGCGTGTCCTGAAACTGCTCGCCGACACCGACCACGGGCTGACCGTGACCGAGCTGTCCACCAAGCTCGGCGTCAACCGCACCGTGGTCTACCGGCTGCTGGCCACCCTCGAACAGCACTCCCTGGTGCGCCGGGACATCGGCGGGCGGGCGCGGGTCGGGCTCGGGGTGCTCCAGCTCGGCCGCCAGGTGCATCCGCTGGTGCGGGAGGCGGCGCTGCCCGCGCTGCGGTCCCTCGCCGAGGACATCGGCGCCACCGCCCACCTCACCCTGGTCGACGGCACCGAGGCGCTCGCCGTCGCGGTCGTCGAGCCGACCTGGACCGACTACCACGTCGCCTACCGGCCCGGCTTCCGGCATCCGCTGGACCGGGGCGCCGCCGGGCGCGCGATCCTCGCCGCCCGCGCGGGCCGTCCCGACGACCCCGGGTATGCGCTCACCCACGGCGAGCTGGAGGCGGGCGCCAGCGGCGCGGCCGCCCCGCTGACCGGGGTGACCGGGCTCGAGGGCAGCGTGGGCGTGGTGATGCTGAGCGACGCGGTGCCGGAGCGGGTCGGCCCGCGGGTGGTGGACGCGGCGCGGGAGGTCGCGGACGCCCTGCGGTGACGGGATTCGCCGTCAGGTCGGATTCCGCTCGCGAGATCAGGTACGCTTACGGCCGTGCGTTGCGAGAACCAAGCGCGTACGTGGTGCTGAGCGAGAACCAAGCTGGCACGAGCACCCCAAACTTTGCCGTACCAACCCGGGCAGGTTCCGTCCCGACTGGTGTTGATCATGTAAGACCCGCTGTTCCGCTGGACCGGCAGGCGACGTGAGCCAGGAATCCTCCTGCTTCAGCTGGGGGAGGGTTCAATCCTATGCCTGCCGTCTCCCTCCGCGCTCTTTCCCCCCGCGCCCGGATCCTCGCCGTCTGCACTGCGCTCGTGGTCGTCCTGCTGGCGGTCGCCGCGCTCGCCCCGCTGCCGTTCACCGTGGCCCAGCCGGGCACCACCGTGAACGTCCTCGGTACGGACGGCGGCAAGCAGGTGATCACCATCTCGGGGAGCGACACCCGTAAGACCAAGGGCCAACTGCGGATGACGACGATCGCGGCGACCGGACCGGACGCCACCGTCCGCCTGGGGGACGTGCTCAGCGGCTGGTTCCGCACCGACCGCGCCGTGCTGCCGCGCGAGGCGGTGTACGTGGGCGATACGACCGAGGAGATCCAGCAGCACAACGCGGACGAGATGCGGAAGTCGCAGAACACCGCCACCAGCGCGGCCCTCGGCTACCTCCACAAGTCGCCCGGCGACGTCAAGGTGAAGCTGCGCCTCGCGGATGTGGGCGGCCCCAGTGCCGGACTGCTGTTCGCCCTCGGCATCGTCAACAAGCTGGACGGCGACGGCCGCGGCGGCGACCTCACCGGCGGCCGCACGATCGCGGGCACCGGCACGATCGACGCCCGCGGCGAGGTCGGCGCGGTGGGTGGCGTCCCGCTGAAGACCCAGGCCGCCAAGCGGGACGGTGCGACGGTCTTCCTGGTCCCGAAGGCCGAGTGCGAGGACGCCGAGGCCGAGCAGCCCGAGGGCCTGCGGCTGATCCCCGTCACCACCCTGGACGGAGCGGTGAAGGCCCTGAACAACCTCCGGTCGGGCGGCGCGGTCCCGCACTGCTAGGCGCTGCTCAGTCGAAGCGCGGTACGTGGGGCACCCGCGGCGTCGCCAGCCGCAGCCCGACCTCCACGAGCCGCCAGCCGAGCCGGGTCCGCAGCGGCTGCGCGCGCCGATGCCGGTGCGCGGTATCGCACCGGAGCTGCTGGGCGCGCAGGTGGTGCAGTAAGTGGTGGACGTGGTCGCCGTACATACGCTCTCCCCCAGGGGTCGGGTCAATCTTCGTCGCGCGGGAAGCCGTGCAGATGGACGCGGAACCGGGCGGAGTGCTCGGTGTCCGGGTCGAGCTCCTGCTCGCGGTAGCCGTTGATCACTTCGTGCACTTTGTCGATCATTTCCCGCGCGAGTTCGGGCGTCAGACGCAGGGTGAAGTCGCTGATGTCCCAGTTCGTGCGCCACTTCGCGGGCCATTCGTGCTGGGTGCCGAGCCAGGTGGACAGCTCCTGGCCGTGCACGGTGGCCACCTCGTGCATCATGGTGTTCATCGCGCCGCGCACCGACGGGTCGGGATGCCGCAGCAGCTCCTCGGTGCCCCACCGCGTGCCGCGCTGCGCCGCCTTCCACCACCGCTCGCGCCCCTTGCCGCGCTCCGGGTCGTCCGTGACGAACCCATGCGCGGCCAGCTGCCGCAGGTGGTAGCTGGTGGCGCCGCTGGACTCGCCCAGTCGGTCGGCCAGTTGGGATGCGGTGGCCGGTCCGTACTCGCGCAGCGCGCCGAGCAGCCGCATCCGCAGGGGGTGGGCGAGCCCGCGCAGGGAGCGCGGGTCGAGCACCCGTACGTCGTCGTCCGCGTCGTCGTTCTGGGCCATGCGGAGCACAGTAAGCGTGCAAAGGATCCTTTGCAACGGGTTTTTTGCATGCCTTCCCGGGCCCGTCAGGCGGATCAGTCCTCGGCCGCCTGCTGCACCAGGGGGATGATCCGCAGGGGGACCGGGTTCTCCATCACGATCGCCGTCGAGGCGCGCACGATGCCCTCGATGCCCACCACGCGGTCGATCACGCGCTGGAGGTCGGCGTTCGAGCGGGCGACCAGGCGGCAGAGCATGTCGCCCTCGCCCGTGGTGGTGTGCAGCTCCAGGACCTCGGGGACACCGGCCAGGTGGGTGCGGACGTCCGGGCCCTGGCCCTGTTTGATCTCCAGCGTGGCGAAGGCGGTGACCGGGTAGCCCAGGGCCGCCGGGTCCACGTCCGGGCCGAAGCCGCGGATCACGCCCTGGGCGCGCAACCTGTCCAGCCGCGCCTGGGCGGTGCCGCGGGCGACGCCGAGGCGGCGGGAGGCCTCCAGGACGCCGATGCGGGGCTCGCGGGCGAGCAGTTCGATCAGGCGGGCGTCGAGCGCGTCGATTCCCATGGAGCCTCCTGGGGGAGCTGTGATGGTGGTCACTCTGTACAGAATGCTGCCCTGTTCCGGCAGCACGCTATGCACTCTGCTCAGCGAATCCGCGAACTGTTGCGCACCCTGAGCCGCGGGGAGACGCTGCCTATATGACTGAGATCCTGAACCCCACCCCGACCACCGCGCGGCAGGCAGACCCCTTCCCGGTGAAGGGCATGGATGCGGTCGTCTTCGCCGTCGGCAACGCCAAGCAGGCCGCCCACTTCTACGCCACCGCCTTCGGCATGAAGCTCGTCGCCTACTCTGGACCGGAGAACGGCAGCCGGGAGACCGCCAGTTACGTCCTCGTCTCGGGCAGCGCCCGCTTCGTGTTCACGTCCGTGATCAAGCCGACCGGCCCCTGGGGCCGTTTCCTCGCCGACCACGTGGCCGAGCACGGCGACGGCGTGATCGACCTCGCCGTCGAGGTCCCGGACGCGCGGGCGGCGTACGCGTACGCGGTGGAGCACGGCGCCACCGGGATCGAGGAGCCGCACGACGTCAAGGACGAGCACGGGACGGTGGTGCTCGCCTCGATCCGTACCTACGGCGACACCCGCCACACGTTCGTGGAGCGCTCCGGCTACGACGGCCCGTACCTGCCCGGGTACGTCGCCGCCAAGCCGATCGTCCAGGGCCCCGGGAAGAGGCTGTTCCAGGCCATCGACCACTGCGTCGGCAACGTCGAACTGGGCCACATGGACGAGTGGGTGGCCTTCTACAACCGGGTCATGGGCTTCACCAACATGAAGGAGTTCGTCGGCGACGACATCGCCACCGAGTACTCCGCCCTGATGTCGAAGGTCGTCGCGGACGGCACCCGGAAGGTCAAGTTCCCCCTGAACGAGCCCGCCCTGGGCAAGAAGAAGTCGCAGATCGACGAGTACCTGGAGTTCTACGGCGGCCCGGGCGTCCAGCACATCGCCCTCGCCACGAACGACATCGTCGCGACGGTGCGCGCGATGCGCGCCGCGGGCGTCCAGTTCCTGGACACGCCCGACTCGTACTACGACACGCTGGGGGACTGGGTCGGGGACACGCGGGTGCCGATCGAGACCCTGCGGGAGCTGAAGATCCTCGCGGACCGGGACGAGGACGGGTACCTGTTGCAGATTTTCACCAAGCCCGTGCAGGACCGGCCGACCGTCTTTTTCGAGATGATCGAGCGCCACGGGTCGATGGGCTTCGGCAAGGGGAACTTCAAGGCGCTGTTCGAGGCGATCGAGCGCGAGCAGGAGAAGCGCGGCAACCTCTGACCCGAAGATCCGACGCGGACCGCACGCCCCGCCGCCCCGTGGTCAGCCCGCCCACCGTCCCGACAGGAAGGCGAGGGTGAAGACGGTGCTCACGGGCGCGGCGAGGCAGATGTAGACGGTCTTGACCCGGGGCCTGCGCAGGCTCCACCCGGCCAGCCCGATCCACAGCGGCCACCACAGCAGGGTGGAGCGGGGGATGGACATGAACCAGTACGAGGTGCCCAGCGCCCACAGGGTGATGCCGATGTAGCCCGCCTCGGCCCAGCGGCGCCGCCACAGCAGCACGCCGAGGACGACGAGCCCGAGCACCACGGCCACGAGTTCCGCCTGGAACATCGCGGCGTATCCGGTGGTCTGCGTCTCGTCGAAGGCCGCGTTCCAGGTGTGGGACCAGCTCTCCCAGGGGGTGTGGAAGGTGCGGAACCAGCCGCGTTCCTGAGCGTGCTTCCAGGCCATCCAGTCGTCGGTGTGCGCGTGCAGGTACCAGGTGAACAACGCGGCGGGCAGAGCGGGCAGGGCCAGCCAGGGCAGCGAGCGCCAGTGCCCGCGGGCGCGGGCGGCGGTGAGGGTGAAGTGGATGGCGATGGCGGTGGCGACGAAGAGGCCGCTGATCCGCACGGTGGTGGACAGGGCGGTCAGAACGGTGGCGGCGGCCCAGCGCTGCCGCTGGGCGGCGAGCCAGCCGGGCAGGGCGAACGCGAGGAACAGCGCCTCGGTGTAGCCGACGGCCAGGAAGATCGCGCACGGTGAGAGCAGGAAGAACAGCACGGTGCGCCGGTCGCCGTCCGGGTCGGACAGATACAGCCGGGCGATCCGGGCCAGCGCCAGGACGCCGACGGCCCCGCCGACGAAGGAGATCAGCAGCCCGGCCGCGGTCCAGCTCGGGACGACGGTGTGTAACGCGCGCAGCAGCATCGGGAACCCGGGGAGGAACGCCTCCCGGCTGTCCCACTTCTCGTCCCACGGGCCGCTCTCCCCGGGGAAGTAGCCGTCGCGCGCTATGTGGAGGTAGTGCCCCCAGTCCCACCGCTCGAAGGGTTCGAGGAGGGCGGACGGCTGGTGCGCGTCGCCGTTCGGGGGGAACAGCCACCGGACGCAGTAGGCGGTGATCCATAGGGATATTCGGGTCAGCAGATACAGCCACAGCACCTCGCGGTCGCCCGGGCTCAGCCGGGAGGGCAGCCGGGCGAAGCGCATGACCCGTTGGCGGGGCGAGGGCCGCTTCCGCGGCGCGGAGGACCACGCGGGGTGGTGGGGCGTGGAGCTGGGCGCGGTGTGGCGCGGCTCGGGCGGTGCGACGGGCATGCGGGAATCTTTCGCGTGGAGGTGAGCCGATGGGGGTTGCGTGAGTGGGGATCAGCGGCCGGTCGAGGAGGCGCTGCCCCCTGGGGGAGATGTCGTCGTGGGCGGGTACGTCACATCGCCGGACGCCCCGAGTGTGGGCTCGGACGACGAAGGCCCGGACGACGGTGGGCCGGTGGACGCCTCACCCGTCGAGGGGCTGGTGGCCGGTGTGGCGGGCGGCGGCGTACCCGGCAGCAGGGCGGCCGCGGCCGCGCCGCCGCCCGCGATGACCAGGCAGGCCCCCGCCGCCAGCGCGGCGAGGCGGCGCCGGTGCGCCCGTCTGCCGCGCTCGGCGATGCGCGCGACGGGTGCCGCCCCGGCGCGGGCCTGCCCGACGTCACCGGCCTGCCGGAACAGCGTCCGCAGCGGATCCCGGTGCGGATCCTGGATCTCAGACATCGGCGCTCTCCTCGATGCGCGGGTCCCGCAGGCGGTGGGCGAGCGCGGCGCGTCCGCGGACCAGATGCGTCTTGACGGTGCTGGTGGACAGGCCGGTCTCGGCGGCGATCTGCTCGACCGTGAGGTCGCACAGGTAGTGCAGGGTGAGCGTGCGCCGCTGCTGGGGCGGCAGTTCGCGCAGCGCGTCGACCAGCACCACCTGGTCCGGTTCCGGGCCCGCGACATGGGGTGGTGAGACGCCGCCGCGGTGCCAGGCGTCCGCCGTGCGCCGCCGGAACCGCCATCGGCTCACCGCCAGCCGCCAGGCGACCGTGCGGATCCACGCCTCGGGCTGGCCGCCGCGGTCGAGCTGCCGCCTTCGGCTCCACCCCTTGACGAACGCCTCCTGGACGACGTCCTGCGCCTCGTGCAGGTCGCCGAGCATCACGTACAGCTGCCCCGTGAGACGCGTGACCGCGTGGGCGTAGAACTCTTCGAACTCCTCGACGGTCACCTGTCACTCCCGGATCCGTGTCTTCGCCGGGTATACGCCCGCCGGAGGGCATCCGGTCTACCCGAAGCAGGCAGAAAGAGAGTGATACAGACCACAATGCGCCGCTCGTGCCAGAAAAATTGAACACCAGGTCGGTCGGAGAATCGCACCGTCTACACTCACGGCGTTCCTATGTCCACTCCAACACGGTGTTTTCTCTTGGGAGTTGTTGATCTCGCATGCAGACGGACAAGTACGCCGCGGGTCGGTTGACAAGGCGTAAGTTCGCCCTGGCCGGGGGCGCTGCCGCCGCGGGTGCGCTCGGGGCGTTCGCGGTACGGCCCACCGAGGCCCACGCTGCCCACGCCGCCAAGGCCTCCGCCGGGATCGCCGCCGCCGGCGGCCGGTTCGACCTCTCGGTGCCCTCCACGCAGCTCATCCGTGAGAAGGCACCGCACAACAACACCGTGCTCCAGTCCTTTGCGTTCGACGACGCCAACGGCCACCTCTACACCATCCAGCTGATGCAGGGCGGCATCCGGCTCAGCGGCGAATCCGCCCCCGTCTCCGGCGCCGACCGGGCCGCGCGCGGCGACATGTGCATCACGCAGCTGTCCCTCACCGGCAGCGAGCTGGGCCACATGTACGTCAGAGGCTTCGGCCACGGCGTCTCGATCGGCTGCGAGCCGACCGGCACCACCGCCCAGCTGTGGACCGAGTCGGACGCCAACCCCGACTCCGGCTACGGGCGCGCCATCAGCCGCTTCGTGTTCAAGGACGGTGCCGTCCTCGACAACGGCTCGTCCGCCCTGGCCACCCACCGCCCGGTGGCCGGTTCGACCAGCAACCAGCCCGCCGTCGACATGCTCAACAAGCGGCTGCTGCTGCGCTACCGCCAGGGCGGCGAGGTCCGCTACCGGCTGATGAGCCTGGCCGGGGTCACGGCGGGCGACTACTCCGCCGTGTACGACGACATACCCCAGGTGGGCGTCGAGGACGGCGAGGTCTTCCAGGGCTTCACGGTGCTCGGCGACTACGTGTACCAGCTCACCGGCACCGCGTACACGGACGAGAACGGCCCCAACCCGCCCTCCGGCCACGGCAACGCGCATGTCTCCTGCGTCGATCTGCGCACCGGCGAGCTGGTCCAGCGCGCCCGCACCGAGGCCGGATACTCGCTCGACTACCGCGAGCCCGAGGGCATGGCCGTCCAGCTCACCAGCCCGCGCCGGCTGTGCATGGGCTTCGCCTCCGGCGCGTCCGGCGCCCGCGAACTGAGCGTCTACTACAAGCCGCAGTGAGTACCGCCTAACCCGGTCGCCGCGCCGATCTTCCCTGGCGCCCGCCCGAGTGCGAGCCTGGACGTATGACCGACCTCATCGAGTCGCTGCGGGAGGGCCTCCCCGAGGAGGCAGTGCTCACCGACCCCGATGTCACGGCGGCGTACGCCAACGACATGGCGAGCTTCTGCGATGCGGGCGCGCCCGCCGTGGTCGTCCTCCCCCGCACCGTCGAACAGGTGCAGCACGTATGCCGTACGGCCACGGCGCTGCGCGTCCCCATCGTTCCGCAGGGCGCGCGCACCGGCCTGTCGGGCGCGGCCAACGCGTCCGACGGCTGCATCGTGCTGTCCCTGATCAAGATGGACCGCATCCTGGAGATCAACCCGGTCGACCGGATCGCGGTCGTCGAACCGGGCGTGGTGAACGCGGCGCTGTCGCGCGCGGTGCTGGAGAAGGGGCTGTACTACCCGCCGGACCCCAGCAGCTGGGAGCAGTGCACCATCGGCGGCAACATCGGCACGGCGTCGGGCGGGCTGTGCTGCGTGAAGTACGGCGTGACCGCCGAGTACGTCCTCGGCCTGGACGTCGTCCTCGCCGACGGACGGCTGCTGTCCACCGGCCGCCGCACCGCCAAGGGGGTCGCGGGCTACGACCTGACGCGGCTCTTCGTCGGCTCCGAGGGGAGCCTCGGCATCGTCGTACGGGCCGTCCTCGCGCTCAAGCCCGCCCCGCCCGAACAGCTCGTCCTGGCCGCCGAGTTCCCCTCCACCGCGGCGGCGTGCGACGCGATCTGCCGCATCATGGAGCGCGGCCATGTGCCCTCGCTGCTGGAGCTGATGGACCGTACGAGCGTGCGCGCCGTCAACGCCCTGGGCGACATGGGACTCCCCGAGTCCACCGAGGCCCTGCTCATGGCCGCGTTCGACACCCCGGACCCCGCGTCCGACCTGGCCGCCGTGGGCGAGCTGTGCACGGCCGCCGGGGCGACCGAGGTGGTTCCGGCGGACGACGCGGCCGAGTCCGACCTGCTGCTCCAGGCCCGCCGCATGACGCTGACCGCGCTGGAGGCGGTCAAGGGCGTCACGATGATCGACGACGTGTGCGTGCCGCGCTCCCGCCTCGCCGAGATGATCGACGGCACGGCGGCCATCGCCGAGAAGTACGGGCTCACGATCGGCGTCGTGGCCCACGCCGGGGACGGCAACACCCATCCGACGGTCTGCTTCGACCCCGCGGACCCGGACGAGTCGCGGCGGGCGCGCGAGTCGTTCGACGAGATCATGGCGTTGGGTCTTGAGCTGGGCGGCACGATCACGGGGGAGCACGGGGTGGGCGTCCTGAAGCGGGAGTGGCTCGCGCGCGAATTGGGACCGGTGGGGGTGGAGTTGCAGCAGGGCATCAAGCAGGTCTTCGACCCGCTGGGTCTGCTCAATCCGGGCAAGCTGTTCTAGGGGCCGGTAGGCGGCTTCCCGTATTGACCGCCAAAAAGTTGCGAGGCGGTGCCACAGTAGGTACGGGCCTCGGGCCCGTCTGATAGACCTTGACAGCGCGCTCCGGGTTGCACTGCGGCAGCGCAGCACAGCAGCACGGCGAGCACAGATACGGGACATCGGAGATCATGAGCGCCCCTTCCTCAGGATCCGCTGACGGCAGCTCCATTCCTGGGTTTTATCCGGATCCGTCCATTCCCAACTACATCCGGTACTGGAACGGCGCTGCCTGGGTGCCCGGCACCAGCCGCCCCGCCCCGGCCGAGGGCGAGGCCATGCCCGCCGCGCCACCCGGAGTCACCCACACCCAGGTCACCAGCCCGGTGCCGGACGAGACCGGCCCGATGTTCCTGGACGAGGACCCGGAGCCGGGGCCCGCGGTGGAGATCGGCGGCGCCCTGCCCGAGGTGCGGCGGCGTGCCGAGATGGACGTACGGGAGTCCGGCCCGGGCAGCGTCATGGGCACCGAGCCGGTGCCGCCCGGCGGGACGGCCGCCCCGGTGGACTGGGACGATCCGCAGCGGCTGCACGGCACCCGCCCCGGGGCCGGGGCCGCCTGGCAGGCCGACGCGTCCCACCAGGCCGGATTCGGCGGTGAGCAGGACCGCCGCATCTCGTGGGGTGCGGAGCCGGAGGATCCGCGAGCGGGGGTGCCCGACCCGCGCGGCGCGGCGGACGGCGACGTCGGTGGTGACCGGAGTGGCCGTGGTGAAGGCGGTCGCGACGAGGGCACGCTGACGATGCGCGGCGGCGCGGAGGCTGCGGGCGGTACGGGCGGTACGGGCGACCGCAAGGATCGCGCCACCCACGCCCTCCCCGCCGTACGCAACACCCCGGAGCTGCCCTCGCCCTCCCCCTCGGCCGAGGCCGGTGCCGGTGCCGGTGCGGCGGACGGCACGATGGCGATCCGCGCGCTGCGGCCGACCGGCCGCGACGAGGGCACGATGACGTTCCGTACGCTCGACCGCGACGCACCGCCGCAAGGCCCCCAGCAGTCCCCCCAGCAACAGCCGCCCCAGCCGCAGCCCCAGCAGCCTCCTCAGCAGCAGCAACCGGCGCAGCAGCCCTACGGCGGCATCCCGGCCCAGCCGTCCCACGGCGGTCCCGGCGGTCCCGGGGGCGGCGGCTGGCAGCAGCAGGTGCACCAGCTCGCACAGCAGCCCCAGCAGCCCCAGCAGCCGCAGGCCCCCCAGCCCCCGGCGCCCCAGCAGGGCGCGCCCGAGAGCGTCATCCCCTGGAAGCCGCCGGTCGACAATCCGTTCCTCCAGGCCGCCCAGGCCCAGGGGCGGCCCGCCGGGCTCGGCCGCCGCTTCTCCGCCCGGCTGATCGACATGGTCGTGCTGCTCGCCATCACCGGCGCGGCCGCGTTCCCGCTGTGGGGGAAGGCCGCTGACCACATCGACGAGAAGGTGGAGACGGCCAAGCAGTCCGGCGAGACCGTCACCGTCTACTTCCTCGACGGCACCACCAGCGGCTATCTGGCCATCGTGCTGGGCGTGCTGCTGCTCGGCGGGATCCTCCTGGAGGCGCTGCCGACGGCCGTATGGGGCCGTACGCTCGGCAAGAAGCTGTGCGGGGTGCGGGTCCTGGACATCGAGGAGCACGACACCCCGTCGTTCGGCGCCGCCCTGCGCCGCTGGTTGGTCTACGGGGTGCTGGGCGTGCTGCTGGTCGGCGTGGTGAACGTGCTGTGGTGCCTGGTGGACCGCCCTTGGCGGCAGTGCTGGCACGACAAGGCCGCCCGCACGTTCGTGGCGACGGCCGACTGATCCTCGGATGGAGCATCCGGGTCGCCCGAACGGGGCGATCCGGATGCGATCGACCTCGATCGGCGGTCGACTCGGGCCATGAGCACCGACCAGCCGCCGCCACCGGGGGACGAGCCCCGCGACCGGGATCCGTTCGCCAAGCAGCCGCCGTCCCGGGCGAACGGCTCCCCGTACGGTGATCACGACGACGGCGCCGATCCGCTCGCGGGCATGCCCCCGCTCGCCCATCTCGGCCGCCGCCTGCTCGCCCGGATCGTCGACGGGCTGATCATCGGCATCCCGGTCGGTCTGATCATGGCCCTGATCTGGGGCACGTACTACCCGATGGGCGACGGCAGCGACGCCCGCTCGTCCGTGTTCACGCTCGTCTACGTCCTGGCGTACTTCGTCTACGAGGGGCTGATGCTGACCCGCTACGGCCAGACCCTCGGCAAGAAGGCGATGAAGATCCGGGTGGCCATGCTGGAGACCGGCGAGCTCCCCGCGGGCGGCGCCGGCTGGGCGCGCGCCGCCACGTATGCGCTCCCCGAGGTCGTGCCCTGCTGCGGCTTTGTCTTCTGGCTGGTCAACGTCCTGTGGTGTACCTGGGACCGGCCGTATAGGCAGTGTCTGCACGACAAGGTGGCCAAGACGGTCGTGGTCTCGACCACGCCCTGAGGACGACCCGGTATCGGCCCGCCGAGGGGCGCCCGGGCGGCTGCTGATGTAATCGGGGGCATGAGCCCCGACCAGCTGTCGTCGCCCCCGTACCCCGACCTCGCCGGGATGCCCCCGCTGGCCACCCCCGGCCAGCGCTTCGCGGCCCGGCTGATCGACGGCCTCGTGCTCGGCGTCATCTGGACGCTGGCGCTCGGTATGACGGGCGCGCTCCGGTACGGCATGGAGCACCCGGGCCAGCAGGACCTGGGCAAGGTGATGGCCGCGTTGATCATCACCATGGGGGTCTACTTCGCCTACGAGGGCACGATGCTGGCCCGCAGCGGTCAGACGCTCGGCAAGAAGGCGATGCGGATCCGCGTCGCGGTGCTCTCGAACGGGGACATTCCGGGCCGCCAGGGCTGGGTGCGCGCAGCGGTCTACACGCTGCCGGGCCTGCTGATCCCGGTGCTCGTCGGCACCCTGTTCTGGGTGCTCAACGTGGTGTGGCAGCTGTGGGACAAGCCGTTCGGGCGCTGCCTGCACGACAAGGCGGCGCGGACGGTCGTGGTGTCAGCCGTGCAGTGAGTGCTCCCGCGGGGGCTCGGCGGCCACCGCGGACCCGGCCAGCGGGCGGTGGGTGCGCACCGTGCGACCCGCGCGGGCCGGGCGGGACACCGGCACGGTGAGGGCCACCAGCAGCCCGAGCGCGAGACCGGCCACGGTCACCAGGCCGACCCCGAGGCCCGAGCGGGTTTCGGATAGCAGCAGCATGGCCAGCGTCGACAGGACGACGGTGGCCGAACCGTAGGCGAGCTGGGCAGAAGTCGGACGCGGCATGGCGGGATCCGTCCTCAGGGGGCATCGATATGCGGGGGCATGAGTCGGCTGACGTGCGCCGCCAAAAGACTCTACGGTGCTGGATGCCCGATGGGGAGCCGAACTAAGCGTGACCTCACCCACGGGAGCGGAGCACGGGGGGCGCACGGAATCACCGGCGCGTGCAACGGTGTTCCACCGGGCCGGGCCCGCATCGGTCGGCGCGGCCCGCGGGTGTCCGGTAACCGGTACATGGCGGACCGGGAAACGTAACGATCGCTCACAACCAAGTCAAGGACTGTCTTTTCTCCTGCCACTCCGGTCAAATGTGCGGCACCGGTGTGTGGAAGGGGAGGAACAAGTGAACAGCCAACGGAGGGCGGCCAGATCGGCCGCCGTCGCCACGGTGGTGGCCGCGCTCGGCGCGGCCGCGCTGTCAACGGGTGTCGCCCAGGCGGATGCGCCGTCTACGCGTGTCGAACGCCATGACCCGGCGCCCGCGAAGACGGACGTCGAGCACGATCTGGCGGGCCCGTTCAGCAAGCAGCAGGAGGCGCAGCGGCAGGACGCGCTGCGCCAGGTCATATCCGGGGACAAGGAGGCCACCCGGCGCGGCGCGTCGCAGGTGGTGAAGCTCGGCAAGGGCAAGTACGTCGAGCTGGCCCGGGAGAAGACCGACAAGATCTTCACCGTGCTGGTCGAGTTCGGCGACAAGGTCGACGACACCACGATGTACGACCCGGACGGCGCCGACGGCCCCAAGCCGCCGGTGAAGAAGTACGGCGGCGACGCGGGCCCGGCGCACAACACGATCGCCGAGCCGGACCGTGCCGAGGACAACAGCACCGCCTGGCAGAAGGACTACGACCGGAAGCACTTCCAGGACCTCTACTTCTCGGAGGCCAAGGGCAAGGAGTCCCTGAAGAAGTACTACGAGAAGCAGTCCTCGGGCCGCTACTCGGTCGACGGCGAGGTCTCCGACTGGGTCAAGGTCGACTGGAACGAGGCCCGTTACGGCTCCAACTACTGCGGCGACACCAACTGCGCCAACGCCTGGGACCTGATCCGCGACGGCGTCAACCAGTGGGCCGAGGACCAGAAGGCGGCCGGCCGCACCGACGCGCAGATCAAGGCGGACCTGGCCCGGTACGACCAGTGGGACCGCTACGACTTCGACGGCGACGGCAACTTCAACGAGCCCGACGGCTACATCGACCACTTCCAGATCGTGCACGCCGGTGAGGACGAGTCCGCGGGCGGCGGCGCCCAGGGCGAGAACGCGATCTGGGCGCACCGCTGGTACGCGTACGGCACCGACGCCGGGGCAACCGGCCCCGGCGCCAACAAGGCGGGCGGCACCCAGATCGGCGACACCGGCATCTGGGTCGGCGACTACACGATGCAGCCGGAGAACGGCGGCCTCGGCGTCTACGCCCATGAGTACGGCCACGACCTCGGCCTGCCCGACGAGTACGACACCACGGGCAAGGGCGAATCCTCCGTCGCCTACTGGTCGTTGATGTCCGCGGGCTCCTGGCTCGGCACCGGCGAGGACTCCATCGGCGACCTCCCGGGCGACATGTCCGCCTGGGACAAGCTCCAGCTCGGCTGGCTCAACTACGGCACCGCGAAGGCCGGTACGAAGTCCCGGCACACCCTCGGGGTCGCCGAGTACAACACCAAGAACAAGCAGGCGCTGGTCGTCAACCTCCCCGACAAGCCCGTCACCACCGAGATCACCGCACCCGCCGAGGGCACCAAGCAGTGGTGGTCCGGGATGGGCGACGACCTGAAGAACACCCTCACCCGGTCCGTCGACCTCACGGGCGCCGCCAAGGCGAGCCTGGACCTCCAGGGCTGGTGGGACATCGAGGAGAACTTCGACTACCTCTACACCGAGGTCTCCACGGACGGCGGCGCCAACTGGACGCCGGTCGACGGCACCGCGGACGGCAAGGCCATCCCGCGCGACGCCGGGGACAAGCCCGCGCTGACGGGCACCTCCGGGGCGTACCGGAAGCTCTCCTTCCCGCTGGACGCCTACGCGGGCAAGAAGATCGACCTCCGCTTCCGCTACCAGACGGACGGCGGGGTCGCCCAGAAGGGCTTCACCGCCGACGCCCTCACCCTCACCGCGGACGGCAAGCCGGTCGTCACCGACGGCGCCGAGGGCGACGACAACGGCTGGACTACGGACGGCTTCTCGCGCGTGGGCGCGTCCTTCACCAAGGACTACCCGCAGTACTACCTCGCCGAGAACCGCCAGTACGTCAGCTACGACAAGACCCTCAAGACCGGTCCGTACAACTTCGGCTGGGCCTCCACCCGCCCCTCCTGGGTCGAGCACTTCCCGTACCAGAACGGTCTGCTGATCTGGCAGTGGGACACCTCGCAGCCGGACAACAACACCGGCGTCCACCCCGGCACCGGCCTGATCCTCCCGGTCGACGCGCACGCCACCCCGGAGAAGTGGGCGGACGGCACGCTCATGCGCAACCGGATCCAGGCGTACGACTCGACCTTCAGCTGGTACCGGACGGGCGGCTTCACCCTCCACAAGGACGGGAAGGCCGCGAAGATCAAGGGCAAGTGGGGCACCCCGGTCTTCGACGACCACAAGGGTACGTACTGGGACAAAACCAACCCCACCGCGGGGGTGAAGGTTGCTGACACCAACACCCGGATCGGGATCCTCTGGGAGCGCCCGGACGGCCAGACGATGACCGTCCAGGTGGGCCCGTCGTCGTAATCGCAGGTCACAGTCGTGACGGCCGTCACCCACTAGCGGGCGGCGGCCGTTCGCGTTTAGATGCCCCTGGACCTTCTTATTGACACGACGTCTCACGGGGGACATGAACCGTATGGCCGACGGAGGATTCATCAAGCTGCCGGGCGGCAGTGTGGTGGTGGCACTGACCCTGCCCCGCCCACTGGGCGAAGGCGGCGTCCGCGTCCTGGTGCACGCCGCGAACCGGGCGCGCGCCCTGACCAGGCTGCGCAACCTTGGGCTTCGCGCCGTGTACCTGCGCGGCAACAGCGCGCCACCGACGCCCGACGAGGTGACGGCGGTGCTCCACCACCCCGACGGCCTCATCTGGCGCACGTCCCCCGACATCGGCGGCGAGCTGTGGCACCCCATCGCCGCCCTCCTGCGCCCCGCGGCGACGGCCTGACGGCCCTCTGACGGACGCCGGGCGCCCCGGGCCCGCGCGACTCGCGACGGGCCCGGGGCGCCCCCTCAGGCCACCGGCCGGGCGCCCCCTCAGGCCACCGGCCGGGCGCCCCCTCAGGCCACCGGCCGGCCGCTCAGCCGGACGCCCGCGTCCCGCAGCTCCTCCACGGCGCGCTCGGTGGTGACCGGGGCCACCCCCACGGTCAGCCCCAGCAGCACGTGCGTCACGAACCCCTCGCGCCGCGCGTCCAGCGCCGTGGCCCGCACACAGTGGTCCGTGGCGATCCCGACCACGTCCACCTCCGTCACGCCCCGCTCCCGCAGCCACGCCGCCAGCGACGTGCCGTGCTCGTCGACGCCCTCGAAGCCGCTGTACGCCGCGGCGTACGCGCCCTTGTCGAAGACCGCGTCGATCGCGCCCGAAGCCACCGCGGGGGCGAAATTGGGGTGGAAGCCGACCCCCTCGGTGCCCGCGACACAGTGCGGCGGCCAGGTGCGCTCGTAGTCCGGGTGGTCGGAGAAGTGATCGCCCGGGTCGATGTGGCGGTCCCGGCTGGCCACGATGTGGCGGTAACCGGGCGACGCCTCCCCGATGTAGTCGGTGATCGCGGCGGCGATGTCCGCGCCGCCCGTCACCGCGAGGCTTCCGCCCTCACAGAAGTCGTTCTGGATGTCGACGACGATCAGTGCCCTGTGCATCACGCACGCCTTCCGGCTCGGCCCGAGGTGGTCACAGCAGAGGTGGTCACAGCAGTAGCAGCAGCGGCAGGCGCGATCGGTGTGATCGCTGTCGACGCCATGGTCGTCATGGACGTACCCCTCACGCCCGCAAGTACTCCGTCGGCAGCACCGGCTCGCCCTGCGACAGCTGCGTCGCCGACAGGGGCAGCCCCGCCCGCGCCGCCGCATGGCGGTCGCGCGCCGCGTCCAGCGGCTCCCGGGCCACGATCTCGCCGCCGCGCACCAGCTCGACCAGCAGCGTACGGTCCGCCAGGGCCTCCGGGACGGGGCCGCTGCCGACCACCTCGGCCTCGGCCACCCCGTCCGCGTCCAGCCGCCGGGCCGCCCACTTGCGGCCGCCGATGGAGGTCTTCGCGCCCATGGACTTCTTCGCCACCGGCACCAGCGGCGCGTCCGCCGCGTCGGACTCGGCGCGGGCGACCAGCTTGTAGACCATCGAGCAGGTCGGATGGCCGCTACCGGTCACCAGCCGGGTGCCGACCCCGTACGCGTCCACGGGGGCCGCGGCGAGCGAGGCTATCGCGTACTCGTCCAGATCGCTGGTGACCACGATCTTCGTGCCCTTGGCCCCCAGATCGTCCAGCTGCTGGCGCACCCGGTGGGCGAGCAGCAGCAGGTCGCCGGAGTCGATCCGGACGGCGCCCAGCTCTTGACCTGCGATCTCCACCGCGGTGCGCACGGCCTCGGCGACGTCGAAGGTGTCCACCAGGAGGGTGGTGTCGCTGCCGAGCGAGTCGACCTGGGCGACGAAGGCGTCGCGCTCGCTGTCGTGCAGCAGGGTGAAGGCGTGGGCGCTGGTGCCGACGGTGGGGATGTTGTAGCGGAATCCGGCCGCGAGGTCCGAGGTGGTGGCGAAGCCACCGACGTACGCGGCCCGGGCGGCGGCCACGGCGGCCAGTTCATGGGTGCGGCGCGCGCCCATCTCGATCAGCGGCCGCCCGCCCGCCGCGACCGACATCCGGGACGCGGCTGCGGCGACCGCCGAGTCGTGGTTGAGGATGGAGAGGATCACGGTCTCCAGCAGCACCGCCTCGGCGAAGGTGCCCTCCACCCGCATGATCGGCGAGCCCGGAAAGTAGACCTCACCCTCGGGATATCCCCAGATGTCGCCGCGGAACCGGAAGTCGGCGAGCCAGGCGAGCGTCGGCTCGTCCACGATCCGGTGCTGGGCGAGGAAGTCCAGGACGCCGCCGTCGAAGCGGAAGTTCTCGACGGCGTCGAGGACCCGCCCGGTGCCCGCGACGACGCCGTAGCGGCGCCCCTCCGGCAGGCGTCGGGTGAAGACCTCGAAGACCGAGCGGCGGTCGGCGGTGCCGGCCCGCAGCGCGGCCTGCAACATGGTGAGTTCGTACCGATCGGTGAACAGCGCAGTCGACGGCACGTCCACCGGCAGTCCCAAGTCCGCAGCGTCCATGTTGATGATGTTACCTCGCATACTCGTCAGAGTGACGAGATCTGGGTGCCGGTTTAGGCGACCGGCCCTGCCGGGTGGCAGCATTGGGGGTGTGAGTGTCAGTCCGGTGGAGATCGAACGTCCTGAAGCCAGCGAGGCGCCGATGGAGGTGCCCGAGCCCGACGTTCCCTGGGTGACGGTGGTCCACAACGACCCCGTCAATCTCATGAGCTATGTCACATACGTGTTCCAGAGCTACTTCGGCTACTCCAAGGACAAGGCGCACAAGCTGATGCTGGACGTTCACCACAAGGGGCGCGCGATCGTGTCCAGCGGGAGCCGCGAGGAGATGGAGCGCGACGTGCAGGCCATGCACGGGTACGGGCTGTGGGCGACGCTCACGCAGGAGCGCTGATGTCGGGACGATTCGAGCCGCTGCCCGGTGGCGGTGCCGCCGTCGCCCTGGACGAGGTGGAGATCTCCATCCTGCGCAGCCTCGCCGTGCAGCTCGCGGAGCTGATCGGCCCGGGCGACCAGCCGGCCGGGGCCGAGGACCCGCTGGACTCGCTGTTCGCCGAGGGGCCCAGCGAGGCGCCGAGCGACCCGGCGCTGGCCCGGCTGTTCCCGGACGCCTATGGGGGGCCGGGTCAGGAGCTGGACGGGGACGCGGAGAAGGAGGCGCGCGCCGCCTCGGCGGAGTTCCGCCGGTACACCGAGAACGACCTGCGGGCCCGCAAGCGCGATGACGCCCTGGCGATGGTGCGCGACCTGGACTCGCTGACTGCCGGGTCCACCGGGTCGGCCGCCAAGGACCAGGCGGTGCTGGAGCTGGCCCCGCAGAAGTCCCGGCAGTGGCTCGGCGCCCTCAACGACCTGCGGCTGGCGATCGGGACCCGGCTGGAGGTCACCGACGATGACGACGGCGGTGAGCTGCTCGGACTCCCCGACTCCGATCCGCGCAAGCCGATGGTGATGGCGTACTTCTGGCTGGGCGGGCTCCAGGAGACGCTCATCGAAACGCTTATGACGTGATTACTACCGCTTATGGTCACTGAGTGTTCGTTTAGAGGATGTTCAAGTCCGGATAACGATCGGGTCAATGCGGCCGCTCGCTTTGTTGAGTGCGGCAACCTTTGTCCGCTTCTCCCTGTGGCGTGCCTCACCTTCCGCTGAGTGGATCAGTGCTGCGCTCGTGATAAATCTTCACGATCGCCAGCCGCACAGGGAGAAAGGCACACCACATGACCTCAGCGGCGCCTGAAGAGGGCTACGAGCGCGGCCTGGGTAGTCGCCAGGTACAGATGATCGCCATCGGCGGTGCCATCGGTGTCGGTCTGTTCATGGGGGCCGGGGCCAACATCGCCAAGGCGGGCCCCAGCATCATATTGATGTACGCCCTCGCGGGCGTGGTCATCTTCTTCATCATGCGAGCACTCGGTGAGCTGCTCCTGTACCGCCCCGTCTCGGGGTCCTTCGCGGAGTACGCCCGCGAGTTCCTCGGCCCGTTCTTCGGCTACGTCACCGGCTGGACCTACTGGCTCATGTGGGTCGTCACCGGTATGGCCGAGCTGACCGCCGCGGCCATCTACATCCACTTCTGGTTCCCGTCGATCCCGCAATGGGTCAGCGCCCTGGTCTTCCTGGTGCTGCTCTTCGGCGTCAACCTGATCTCGGTGAAGATCTTCGGCGAGGTCGAGTTCTGGTTCTCGATGGTCAAGGTCACCGCGATCATCGGCATGATCGTGATCGGTCTCGGCGTGCTGACCCTCGGCTTCTCGGAGGCCGGTGACACCGCGGCCGCCTCCAACCTCTGGTCGCACGGCGGCTTCTTCCCGAACGGCATCGGGGACAGCCTGATGACGCTCCAGGGCGTCATGTTCGCCTACCTCGCCGTCGAGCTGGTCGGCATCACCGCGGGTGAGTCCCAGGACCCCGAGAAGACCCTGCCCAAGGCGATCAACACCCTGCCGTTCCGCATCATCGTCTTCTACGTCGGCGCCCTGCTCGTCATCCTCTCCGTCGTGAAGTGGACCGAGTTCTCCGCGGGCGAGAGCCCCTTCGTGCACGCGTTCTCGGTGATCGGTATCCCCTTCGCGGCGGGCATCGTCAACTTCGTCGTCCTCACCGCGGCCCTGTCCTCCTGTAACTCCGGGATGTACTCCACCGGCCGCATGCTGCGCGACCTGGCCGCCAACAGCGAGGCTCCGGGCGTCTTCGGCAAGCTCAACGCCCGCAAGACCCCGTTCGCCGGTATCGCCCTCTCCGCCGCCCTCATGGGCGTCGGCGTGATACTGAACTACACCGTCCCGGACAAGGTCTTCCTCTACGTCACCTCGGTGGCGACCGCGGCCGGGATCTGGGCCTGGATGATGATCCTGATCAGCCACATCCGCTACCGCCGCGCCGTCGTGGCCGGCCGGCTGCCCGCCTCGTCCTTCCCGGCGCCCGGCGGTTCGGTCTTCAGCTGGGTGGCGCTGGTCTTCCTCATCTGCGTCACCGGTCTGATCGCGTACGACGCGGAGACCCGGATCTCGCTGTACGTCGGGGCCGTCTGGGCGGTGATCATGGTGATCGGCTGGTTCGTGCTCAAGAGCCGTACGCCGGAGGTCACCGACCCGGAGCGCGAGCCCGAGTTCGCCCGGGACTGACGCTTCCGCCCCTTGGGGCACCGTCTCGACAGGCGGGTTCCGGACCTCGGTCCGGAACCCGCCTGTCGCATGTAGGCCGATTTGCCCCGTCTTATCGATTCAGTTTGATATATGGGCATTTGCCCTTACTCAGGAAAGCCCTAATTCCGGATAACAATCGCATCTCTACACGGCAAATTGATGAGCGATTATGGTCGCCTTTGGCAATTTTGTCGTTCTTGTCGCGTATTTCATTGTGGCCGATGTCACTCCAGGTGGCCCCGGGCATGGTAAGAACTGGCCAAACATTTTGCGCGGGCTTTTCCATCTGCTTCCGCGCGTGCTTCGCGAACCGGTGTGCCGATCCCGTATCAGATGAAGGTGGCCTATGTCGCTCGAGTCCGTGACCCAAGATATTGACAAGGCAGTAAGCGACTTCTTCGACCCCGTCGCCACATGGCTGAGCGACATCGTCTTCTATGCCGTGCCCATCGGCGGCACCGAACTGCCGCTCATCGTGGCCTGGCTGGTGGTCGGCGGGCTGGTCTTCACCACCTGGTTCGGCGTCATCCAGTTCCGCAAGTTCAAGCTCGCGACCGAGGTGGTGCGCGGCAAACACGACGAGGCGGGATCACCCGGGGAGGTCAATCACTTCCAGGCGCTGACCGCGGCCGTCTCCGGGACCGTCGGGCTCGGCAACATCGCCGGTGTCGCGGTCGCCGTCAGCATCGGCGGGCCCGGCGCCACGTTCTGGATGATTCTGTGCGGCCTGCTCGGCATGGCCACCAAGTTCGTCGAGGTCACCCTCGGCGTGAAGTACCGCGAAGAGCACCCGGACGGCACCGTTTCCGGTGGGCCGATGCACTATCTGCCCAAGGGGCTCGGTGAGCGCTTCGGCAGCCGCGGCAGGAAATTGGGTGCGATCCTGGCCGGCCTCGCCTCCGCCATGATTCTCTTCTTCGGCCTCTTCGGCGGGAACCTGCTCCAGATCAACCAGAGCTACGTGCAGCTCTCCTCGACCATGGGTGGCGGAATCGACACGTCCGCGGGCGCCCTCGCCTTCGGTGTGGTGGTCGCCGCACTGGTCGGCATCGTCCTGCTCGGCGGCATCCGTTCCATCGCATCGGTCACCAGCCGTCTGGTCCCGGCCATGGCGGTGATATACATCGTCGCCTGTCTGACCGTCATCCTGACGAACGCCACCGCCGTGCCGGGAGCGTTCGGCGCGATCGTCGAGGGCGCGTTCAACCCCGACGGCGTCACGGGTGGCGTCATCGGAGCCCTGATCGTCGGTTTCCAGCGTGCGGCCTTTTCCAACGAGGCAGGTCTCGGCTCGGCCCCGATCGCCCACTCCGCGGTGAAGACCAAGCACCCCGCCAGCGAGGGTCTGGTGGCCCTGCTGGAGCCGTTCCTCGACACCGTCGTCATCTGCACCATGACCGCGCTGACCATCATCGTCGCGGAGCCGGCGAGCTGGGTCGCGGCCCGGGAGGGCAAGGAGATCGGTGGCGTCACCATCACGTCGGACGCCTTCGAGACGGTGCTTCCCTGGTTCCCGCACGTGCTGACCGTCGCGGTCCTGCTGTTCGCCTTCTCCACGACGTTGACCTGGGGTTACTACGGACTCAAGGCGTGGTCGTACCTCTTCGGCAAGAGCAGGGGCAGTGAGATCACCTTCAAGGCCGTCTACAGCGCCTTCGTGGTCGCGGGCTCCCTGCTCTCCCTCGACTCGCTGATCAGCCTGTCCGACTCGGTCCTCTTCATGCTGGCCGTGTTCAACATCATCGGCCTGTACCTGCTCGCCCCCGTGGTCAAGCGGGAACTCGACTCCTTCCTGGAGCACGTGCGGGACAAGAAGCGCGGCGGACCGGCGCTGGAGCCGCAGCGGGAGCACTCGGCCGAGTAACGGCCGCCCGCCCCTCCGCTCCTCGTCTCGGCAGACGGGCTCCGGATCTCATCTCCGGAGCCCGTCTGCGTGTCCGCTTGCAGCCGCCCACCCTCGGCCGAGGCGCCGTACTCCGCGCCTCATATCCTTCTGGCATGCTGACCATCACCCAGGCGCTTCACGACCGGATCGTCGCCCACGCGCGGGCCGACCACCCCGACGAGGCGTGCGGCGTCATCGCGGGTCCGGCCGGAAGCGGCCGTCCCGAGCGGTTCATCCCGATGCTCAACGCGGCGCGCTCTCCCACGTTCTACGAGTTCGACTCGACCGATCTGCTCAAGCTCTACCGCGAGATGGACGACCGCGATGAAGAACCGGTCGTGATCTATCACTCGCACACCGCGACCGAGGCGTACCCCTCTCGTACGGATATCTCCTACGCCAATGAGCCCGGTGCGCACTACGTCCTCGTGTCCACCGCCGACTGCGGCAACGAGGAGGGGCCCTTCCAGTTCCGTTCCTTCCGGATCGTCGACGGTGAGGTCTCCGAGGAAGAAGTCGAGATCATCCCGGGCTGACCCGATACGTCGTCTCGTATCGCGATTGTTACCCGTCCGTATCGCGGGACACGCTTCCGAGGGGCGGATCGGGAATCGATACGATGAGTTCATGGTTTCCGATGACGTGAGCGAAAAGACGCCGGGCATGCTGCTCGTGGCGCGGCTCCACGTCGACCTGTGCCGACTCGCCAGCGCGATGTGTCCGCGCCGCGCCGAGGCCGCCTGAGCGCGTCCTCCCGACGCCCCACGCCCGCCCGAAGCACGCAGCCGAAGCCTTCCGACGACGCCCCGGCCCGATCCGATCCGGTCCGGAAGTCCACCCCGCCCTCCCACAGGAGATTGAGAATGGCCATCGAGGTCCGCATCCCGACCATCCTCCGCACCTACACCGACGGCCAGAAGGCGGTCGAGGGCAGCGGGACCACGGTCGCCGAGCTGTTCGCCGACCTGGAGTCCCGGCACACCGGCATCCAGGAGCGCTTGGTCGACGGCGGCGAGCTGCGCCGCTTCGTCAACGTCTACCTGAACGACGAGGACGTCCGCTTCCTCGACGGCATCTCCACCAAGCTCTCGGACGGCGACAACGTGACGATCCTCCCGGCCGTCGCGGGCGGAATGTACTGATGCGGTACGACAGCCCCCTGGCAGCGGTCGGCAACACGCCGCTCGTCCGGCTGCCACGGCTCTCGCCCTCCCCGGACGTCCGGGTCTGGGCGAAGCTGGAGGACCGCAACCCGACCGGTTCGATCAAGGACCGCCCCGCGCTCCACATGATCGAACAGGCCGAGAAGGACGGCCGGTTGACGCCCGGCTGCACCATCCTGGAGCCGACCTCCGGCAACACCGGCATCTCGCTCGCCATGGCGGCCAAGCTCAAGGGCTACCGCATCGTGTGCGTCATGCCGGAGAACACCAGCGAGGAGCGGCGCCAGCTGCTCGCCATGTGGGGCGCGGAGATCATCTCCTCGCCCGCCGCCGGCGGCTCCAACACCGCCGTCCGGGTGGCCAAGGAACTGAGCGCCGAGCACCCCGACTGGGTGATGCTCTACCAGTACGGGAACCCCGACAACGCGGGCGCCCACTACGCCACCACCGGCCCCGAGATCCTGGCCGACCTGCCCTCCGTCACTCACTTCGTGGCGGGCCTGGGCACCACCGGCACCCTGATGGGCGTCGGCCGCTTCCTGCGCGAGAACAAGCCCGACGTGCGGATCGTCGCCGCGGAGCCGCGCTACGACGACGTCGTATACGGGCTGCGCAACCTGGATGAGGGCTTCGTCCCCGAGCTGTACGACGAGTCCATCCTCACCACCCGCTTCTCCGTCGGCTCCGAGGACGCGGTGGCCCGCACCCGTGAACTCCTCGCCCAGGAGGGCATCTTCGCGGGCGTCTCCACCGGTGCCGCGCTGCACGCAGCCCTCGGCGTCGCCCGCAAGGCGGTCAAGGCGGGCGAGAGCGCCGACATCGTCTTCGTCGTCGCCGACGGCGGCTGGAAGTACCTGTCCACCGGCGTCTACACCGCGGCCACCACCGAGGAGGCGGTCGAGACCCTCCACGGCCAGCTCTGGGCGTAGACCCGCTGGCGGCGGAATGCGGCGCACCGCGGGTACCCGGTGGTAACCGATGTGGGGCATACGCGGCTGCCCGGGGCTCCGTCCTGGTGATTCCGCCCACAACGCGGGCCCGTGGGGGAGCTACCAGGGCTTTAGCGCCTTACGCTCGTGGGCACCCCGTGTGACCCCGCACCCGCCGCCTCGCCCATGGCCCTCGGCATGGGGACCCCTCAAGGAGGTTCCTGCTCCATGAAGCTCACCGTCGTCGGATGCTCGGGGTCGTTCCCGTCCGCGGAATCGGCCTGCTCGAGCTACCTCGTAGAGGCCGACGGCTTCCGGCTGCTCCTCGACATGGGCAATGGCGCCCTCGGCGAGTTGCAGCGCCACTGCGGTCTCTACGACCTCGACGCCGTGATCCTCTCCCACCTCCACCCCGACCACTGCATCGACATGTGCGCCTACTTCGTCGCGCGGTACTACCGCCACGACGGGGGCCGCGCCGAGGCGATCCCGGTCTACGGGCCCGAGGACACCGAACGCCGCCTGGTCCAGGCGTACGACGACGTGCCCGACGAGAAGTCGATGCAGGAGGTCTTCGACTTCCGCACCCTCACCCCGGGCACCTTCGAACTGGGCCCCTTCACGATCCGCACCGCCCGGGTCTGCCACCCGGTGGAGGCGTTCGGCTTCCGCATCGAGCACGGGGACCGCGCCCTGGTCTACTCCGGTGACACCGGCCCCTGCGAGGCCCTGACCGACCTGGCCCGCGGCGCCGACCTCTTCCTCTGCGAGGCGGCCTTCACCCACGGCAAGGAAGACATCCCGGAGCTGCACCTCAACGGCCGCCAGGCCGGTGAACACGCGCAGGCCGCGGGCGCCGCCGCCCTGGTCCTCACCCACATCCCGCCGTGGACCGACCCCCACCTCAACCAGCGCGACGCCGAGGCCGTCTTCGACGGCCCGGTGACCCTGGCGCGGTCGGGTGCCGTCTACGAGGTCTGAGCGCCGCTGGGCCCCGCTGAGCCCCGCACGACGAAAACGGGCCGGATCTGCTCCAGCGGATCCGGCCCGTTTTCGTCGTATGCCCTACTTCTTCTGCCCTACTTCTTCGCTGCGCTCGTCGCGGCCGCGGCGTCGTCGAGGGAATCCTCGGGCTCCCGGCCCGGCGTCGGGATGTTGAACTTCGTGATCACGAAGCGGAACACCACGTAGTACAGGACGGCGAACGCCAGCCCGATCGGGATGATCATCCAGGCCTGCTCGCTGTGCGACCACCCCAGCAGGTAGTCGAAGAGGCCGCCGGAGAACGTGAAGCCGCTGCGGATCCCGAGCGCCCAGGTCAGCGCCATGGACACACCCGTCAGCACGGCGTGGATCCCGTACAGCACCGGCGCGATGAACATGAACGAGAACTCGATCGGCTCCGTCACACCGGTCACGAAGGCGGTCAGCGAGACGGAGATCATCATGCCCATCACGGCCTTGCGGCGCTCCGGGCGCGCGCAGTGCGCGATCGCGAGACCGGCCGCGGGGAGGGCGAACATCATGATCGGGAAGAAGCCGGTCATGAACATTCCGGCCGACGGGTCGTCGTGGAAGTAGCGCGCGATGTCGCCGTGCCAGGTCTGGCCGCCGGAGGAGAAGTCGCCGAACTGGAACCAGGCGAACGAGTTCAGCAGCATGTGCATGCCGACGGGAATCAGCAGCCGGTTCACGACGCCGAAAATGCCGGAACCGATCGCACCATTGGCCGAAAGCCACTCGGAGAAGCTGTTGAGTCCGTCACCGATCGGCCCCCACAGAAAGCCGAAGACGACGCCGTACAGCACGCCCGCGAAGGACATCAGGATCGGGATGAAGCGGCGCCCGCTGAAGAAGCCCAGCCAGTCCGGCAGCCGGGTCCGGTGGTACTTCTCCCACAACACGGCGGCGGTTATGCCGACCACGATGCCGCCCAGCACGCCCGGGTCCTGCGGCTTGCCGGTGACGTCGCTGACGAAGCCGGTCAGCACGTTCTTGTAGACGAGGAAGCCGACCAGGGCCGCGAACGCCGTCGTGCCGTCCGACTTCTTCGCGAAGCCGATCGCGACGCCGAGGCAGAACAGCAGGGCCAGGTTGTCGAAGAGCGCGCCGCCCGCGTGGGCGAAGATCTCCGCGAGTTTGTTCCAGCCGAGCCCCGCCTTGCCGAAGACGTCGTCCTGGCCCAGTCGGCTCAGGATGCCCGCGGCGGGCAGGGCGGCGACGGGCAGCTGGAGACTGCGTCCGATCTTCTGCATACCCTTGATCAGACCGGCGCCCCGCTTCTGGGCGGGCGCCGCCGAGGCGGTGGCCGTACTCATCGGATTCCTCCTGGTGAGGCGGGCGCTCGGGAAACTGGGACGGCCCGCGATATGGTCTACACCACATGTGGTGTAGACCTGTTGTAGCACGTGAGGATCGGATAAAGGAATCTTTCATTCCGATGTGGTCCGGACCACTGACGATCCTGCGCTGCCGGGCCCGCGTGGTTACCGTAGGAAGGCCGTTCATCCGGTATCCCGAAGGGCCGAGACAACAGGACAACACAGGACAGCTCAGGACAACAGGGAGTGGACATGGCCACCAAGGCTGAGAAGATCGTCGCGGGGCTCGGCGGCATCGACAACATCGTCGAGGTCGAGGGCTGCATCACCCGTCTCCGCACCGAGGTCAAGGACCCCTCCCTGGTCGACGAGGCCGCCCTGAAGGCCACCGGCGCCCATGGCGTGGTGAAGATGGGCAGCGCGATCCAGGTCGTCATCGGCACCGACGCGGACCCCATCGCCGCCGAGATCGAAGACCTCATGTGACGTCCCCGCGGCCGCCCGGCCCCGCTCCTCACCGGACCGGGGCCCGGTGTTGCCGATAGGCTCATCCCATGTCTCGTATCGACGGCCGTACGCCCGACCAGCTCCGCCCCGTGACCATCGAACGCGGATGGAGCAAGCACGCCGAGGGCTCCGTCCTCGTCTCCTTCGGCGACACCCGCGTCCTGTGCACCGCGAGCGTCACCGAGGGCGTTCCCCGCTGGCGCAAGGGCAGTGGCGAGGGCTGGGTCACCGCCGAGTACGCGATGCTGCCGCGCGCCACCAACACCCGCGGCGACCGCGAGTCCGTCCGCGGCAAGATCGGCGGCCGCACCCACGAGATCTCCCGCCTCATCGGCCGCTCGCTGCGCGCCGTCATCGACTACAAGGCGCTCGGCGAGAACACCGTCGTCCTCGACTGCGACGTTCTCCAGGCCGACGGCGGCACCCGCACCGCCGCCATCACCGGCGCCTACGTGGCCCTCGCCGACGCCATCACCTGGGCCCAGGGCAAGAAGCTGATCAAGGCGGGCCGGCAGCCGCTCACCGGCACCGTCTCGGCCGTCAGCGTCGGCATCGTCGGCGGCGTCCCGCTGCTCGACCTGTGCTACGAGGAAGACGTACGCGCCGAAACCGACATGAACGTCGTCTGCACCGGCGACGGCCGCTTCGTCGAGGTCCAGGGCACCGCGGAGGGCGAGCCCTTCGCCCGCGAGGAGCTGAACAGCCTGCTCGACCTCGCCGTCGGAGGCTGTGTCGAGCTGGCGGGCAACCAGCGGGCGGCGCTTGGCGTTTAGTCAGATGACGGGCGCGTGCGATTCCCGCGCGCGCCCGCATCCGACCCCAGGGGGAGAACCACCCATGACGCCGCGCCAGGCCCGCCACCGTTATGCCGCCGCCACCACGCTCGCCGCCGTCGCCTTCCTGTCTCCGCTCATCGCCGGCTGCGACGCCGTGGACAAGGCCCTCGACTGCGGCCGCCTCGCGGTCGAGATATCCAACGACGTGGACACCCTCCAGGACGCCGTCACCGGCGCCGCCGTCAACCCCGCCGACGCCGACAAGATCCTCGACGCCCTCGACAAGGACATCGACAAGGTCGGCGACCGCACCGACAACACGGACGTCAGCAAGGCCCTGGACGACCTCACCAAGGCCGTGGACAACGTCCGGACCTCCGTCGACAGCGGCAAGCACCCCGACCTGACCCCGGTGAAGGACGCCACCGGCGAACTGACCAAGGTCTGCACGCCCTGATCTAATCGGGAGCTATGCAGCCACAGCACACCGCAGGGGCGGACCGGGCACACCCGCGCCGCCTGATCCTGGCCACCCGCAACGCCTACAAGATCACCGAGCTGCGCTCGATCCTGGGGGACGCCGGGCTCGACATCGAACTCGTCGGCGCCGACGCCTATCCGGATGTCCCGGACGTCAAGGAGACCGGCGTCTCCTTCGCCGAGAACGCCCTCCTCAAGGCCCACGCCCTGGCGCAGGCCACCGGCCACCCGGCCATCGCCGACGACTCGGGGCTCTGCGTCGACGTCCTCGGCGGCGCCCCCGGCATCTTCTCGGCCCGCTGGTCCGGCCGCCACGGCGACGACCGCGCCAACCTGGACCTGCTGCTCGGCCAGCTCCGCGACGTCCCCGACGAGCACCGCACCGCCCACTTCGAATGCGCCGCGGCCCTCGCCCTCCCCGACGGCACCGAACGCGTCGTCTCCGGCCGCCTCACCGGCACCCTCCGCCACGAACCCACCGGCGGCGGCGGTTTCGGCTACGACCCGATCCTCCAGCCCCACGGCGACACCCGCACCTGCGCCGAACTCACCCCCGACGAAAAGAACGCCATCAGCCACCGCGGCCAGGCGTTCCGCGCGATGGCTTCGGTGGTGCGGGAGCTGTTGGGGTGAGCGACACGAAGGCGCGGTCCGCTGATGTGCGGACCGCGCCTTCGAATCCAAGGTGCGTGCGGCCGGTGGGACTCGAACCCACATGGGATTTCTCCCAAGGGCACCTAAAACCCTCGCTTATACCAATTCAGCAACGACCGCCAGGTGATAGCCATCCTAGCGGGCCGACGGCTCCTGTGACACGCGGGTATGCGTCACGGACCGGCCTGATGCTTTCCCCGGGATCTGCCGCCCCGGCACCAGGTTGCCGTGACGGCATGGCAGTTTGGGCAGAGGAGTCGTAGATTCTCGGGCCGGTCATCGCTCCAGTCGCCGTTGATGTGGTCGACTTCCAGCGTCATGGGTCTGCCGCCCCACGACGCTCCGGCCTTGCATTCGAAGTACCGTTCGGGTACGCCGATGTCGTGAAGCGCTCGACGTAAGACAGATGTTCGTGTGCGCCGTGCGCCGTCATGCTTGACCAGCACCTGCTCGGGTGGCTTGGCTTCCCGCCGCTTTCCTTGTTGATGCGCCTGTCCGAGAAAGTGCTCGGTGTCGAGGCCGTCCTCTGCCACCCACTGGCGGAAGTGTGTCCGAGTCCTGGTGCTGTCAGGCCTGCCCAGCTGTCGCAATGCGCCGGCGATGGAGATGGAGTTGCCGACGGCTTCCCGAAGTCGAGCCTTGGAGGGCCGGGGTGCGGCCTCGCGGGTGCCGCGCCGTTCGAAGTGTGAGATGTCGATGCCGAAGTGGTCGAACCGCTTGAACAGGTGGCGACGGAGCTGGTGGTAGGGACGAACACCGCAGAAGGCGATGACCTCATCGATGTTCACGCAGGCCGCTGCCGCCCTTTCCAGGAGTTCCTGGGTGTACTGGACGCCGCCGCTCATTCCGCGGCCCCGGTCCTGGATTCCTTCCGTTGACCGCCGGCGCGTCGGCCCTTGCCGCGTCCGCGATAGGTGTCCGTGGTCGAGTGGCAGTTGGGGCACAAGAGCCGCAGGGGGCGATCGCCCGGTGAACGTCCAGGTCTGCGCCCAGCCCCGACTGCGCTCCCATCCGGGAGCGCCGGGTCATGCCCGTCCCCAGAGGCGAGCAATCTGAACCCGCCGCTTTATCGGTTGTGGGTCGGAGGGCTACCCGGAGATCCTGGGCTCATGAGACCTGGATTACGTCGCATGGCCGGCGTAGCAAGCGTGCTGGCCGGCGCCACTGTTGCGCTCTGGTTGGTCTTCGGTCCTCCCCGGGACTGGGAGGGCGGCATGAGGTGGCTCCGTCATGGCCTGGCTTTGGGGTCCCTGGGAGTGATCATCCTGGCCGCCCGGCTGATATTTCCTGCCACTCGGGAAGCTGCGGCGGACACAGCGTCCGGCTAGGTCGGTCGAACGACCACGTCCCCGTAGGCTCCGGCGAGTCGGGCCTTCCGCGGAGCAGCCCGTAAAGGCCGTCACGCCTTCACCATCTGCACCCAGCCGACGTGTGCACGCACGTCGTGTGCAGGACGCCCTCGGAAGCGGAGGGCAAAACGCCCCGGACCATGAGCGGTCCGGGGCGTTTGCCCGGCACTCGCGTGAGGAGGCGCAGGGGTCAGAGGCCCAGGTCTTTGATGATCTTGGCTACGTGGCCGGTGGCCTTGACGTTGTAGAGGGCGCGCTCGACCTTGCCCTGTTCGTCGACGATGACGGTGGAGCGGATGACTCCGGTGACCGTCTTGCCGTAGAGCTTCTTCTCGCCGAAGGCGCCGTAGGCCTCCAGGGTCTCCTTGGCGGGGTCGGCGAGCAGGGTGATCTTGAGGGATTCCTGGTCGCGGAACTTGGCGAGCTTCTCCGGCTTGTCGGGGGAGATGCCGATGACGTCGTAGCCGTGGCCGGTGAGGAATTCGAGCTGGTCGGTGAAGTCGCAGGCCTGCTTGGTGCAGCCGGGGGTGAGGGCGGCGGGGTAGAAGTAGACGATGACCTTGCGGCCCGCGTGGTCGGCGAGCGAGACCTGCTTGCCGTCCGCGTCGGGGAGGGTGAAGGCGGGGGCGGTGTCGCCGGGCTGAAGTCGCTCGCTCATGGTCGGGTGCTCCTCGTGGCTTCGGGTGTTCCGTAACGGCAGGCGTTACGTGACGACATTAGCCAGCATCTTCGCCGGGGGTGCCGTGGGGCGGGGGAGGGGGGAAGCTGACAGACTGTCCATCACGAATCATCAGGACTGATCGAGACGACGACGGAGGCAGCGCGGTGTCGGATGCCAGGACCCCTGCGCAGATCGAGGCGGACATCGCCCGGCGGCGGCAGGAGCTCGCCGTGACGCTCGACGAGATCGGGGTGCGGGTGCATCCGAAGACGATCATGGGTGATGCCAAGGCGAAGGCGGCGTCGGCCGTGGACCGGACCGCGGGGCGGGCGTATGTGTCCGCGAACCGGGTGGTCACCAATGTGCGCGACCAGCTGGTCACCGAGGACGGGGCGCCGCGGATGGAGCGGATCGTGCCGGTCGCGCTCGTCGTGGTGGGGCTGGTCGGGCTGCTGACGGTGTCGTCGGCGCGCGGCGGCGGCCGTAGTGGCGGCCGCAAGGGCTGCAAGCGGCGTCGGTAAGAGCGGTCGTACGGGTTCTATGGCATTCCTGCCGTCCCGTGGCGCCGATAGGCCGTTCGGGCGGGTACGGTCATGACCGTGAGTGCGAACACGTCCCATGACAAGCTGCCCATCCGGATGCTGCACGACCGCGTGCTGGTCCGTACCGACATTCCGGAGGGTGAGCGCCGGTCCACCGGCGGTATCGTCATCCCCGCGACCGCGGCGGTCGGCAAGCGGCTGGCCTGGGCCGAGGTGGTCGCGGTCGGGCAGAACGTGCGGACCGTGGAACCGGGCGACCGGGTGCTCTACGACCCGGAGGACCGGGCCGAGGTGGAGGTCCGCGGAGTGGCCTACGTCCTGATGCGCGAGCGCGATCTGCACGCCGTCGCCGCCGAGCGGCTGGAGGGCGCGGAGGACTCCACGGGGTTGTATCTGTAGGAGAGACGCGAAGAAGAGGGTGGTGACGGTTTCCGTCACCACCCTCTGCCGTGTCAGCCGCCCTCCGGGCCTCCGATGTCCCCGCCCGGGTCACCGGGCCCGCCCGGTCCGCCGTCGGTCGGCGGGCCGGTCGGGAAGTCCGTGGGCGGGGTCTCCGGCGGCTCGATGGTGGGCTCGGTCGGTGGGTCGTACGTCGGGAACGTGGGCGGCTGGGTCGGGGTCGTGGGCTCCGTGCTGGGCGGCGTGGTGGGGATCTGCGGGGCGGAGGTCGGGGCCTGGCTGGGGGGCGGCGGCAGATCGGGGGTGTCGATGCCGTCCTCCAGCTTCAGGTCGAAGTCGGCCGGGGGCTTCCCGTCCAGCGCCCCGGAGACGTAGTCCGCCCAGATCTCGGCGGGGTAGCCGCCGCCGTTGATCCGGTCAAGACCGGTGGCCCCGTACAGCGGCTTCTGGACGCCGGTGTTCGAGTCCTGGCCCATGACGGCCACGACGGTCGCCAGGTCCGGGGTGTAGCCCGCGAACCAGGCCGCCTTGTCCTCCTCGGCGGTGCCGGTCTTTCCGGCGGCCGGGCGCTCGGCGCCCTGGGCGGCGGTGCCGGTGCCGCCGTCGACCACGCTCTGGAGTATCGAGGTGGTGGTGTCCGCGGCGGTGCGGGGGACGGCCTGCTTCTCCTCCCGGTCGGGCAGCGTGACCTGCGCCCCGTCCTTGGTGACCTCCGCGACCAGGCTGTACTGCCCGTGGCGGCCGTGGTTGGCGAGGGTCGCGTAGGCCTCGGTCATGTCGAGGACGCTGGCGGTGGCGGGGCCGAGCGCGATGGAGGGGGAGGCGTGCAGGTCGGGGGTGCTCTTGGGGATGCCGAGGTCGACGGCGGTCTGCTTGACCTTGGCGGGGCCGACGTCCTCGGCCATCTGTGCGTACACGGAGTTCACCGAGTTGTCGGTGGCGGTGGTGACGTCGATGTCGCCGTAGTCGACGTCGTCCTCGTTGGCGGGCGCGTAGCCGGTGGGGCCGTCCGGCCCGATCACTTCGCGCTTGTTGTCGCCGTTGTAGAGGGTGTCCGGGGTGATCGTCTGGCCGTCCTGGGTGGTGGCTTCGTTGGCCACCGCCGAGGTGAAGACGAATGGCTTGAAAGTGGATCCCACTTGGTAGTCACGGCGGGTCGCGTTGTTGACGAACTGCTTGGTGTAGTCGATGCCGCCGTAGAGGGCGACGACCTTCCCGGTCTTGGGGTCGATCGAGGCGCCGCCCGCCCTGACGTAGCGGTCGACCTTGCGGTCGTCGCTGAGCTTGCTCATGAGCCGGTCGCGGACGGCCTTCGTGAACGCGTCCTGCTTGCTCTTGTCGATCGTGGTGGTGATCCGGTAGCCGCCCCGGGCCAGGGTCTGCTCGTCGATGATGCCGTTGCTGGTGAGGTAGTCCTCGACCGCTTCGACCAGGTAGCCGCGCTGGCCGGACATGCCGGAGGGGGCCTTGGCCTCGGTGGGGTCCGGGAAGGTCATCCTGTTGCGCTCGGCGCGGCTGAGCCAGTGCTTCTTGACCATGCCGTCGAGGACGTAGTTCCAGCGCGCCTCGGCCCGCGGCTTGTTCTGCGGGTGGGCGATGATGTCGTACGCGCTGGGGGCGTTGAGCAGGGTGGCCAGGTAGGCGCTCTGGGCGGTGTTCAGCTCGTCGATGTTCTTGCCGTAGTACGCCTGGGCGGCGGCCTGGATGCCGTAGGCGTTGCGGCCGAAGTAGCTGGTGTTGAGGTAGCCCTCGAGGATCTTGTCCTTGCTCACCTCGCGGTCCAGCTTGATCGCGATGAAGAACTCCTTGCCCTTGCGGGTGACCGTCTGTTCCTGGTCCAGGTAGTAGTTCTTCACGTACTGCTGGGTGATCGTGGAGCCGGACTGCTTGCCCTTGCCGGTGGCGGTGTTCCAGGCGGCCCGGACCATCGCCTCGGGGTTGATCGCGGACTCGGTGTAGAAGTCGCGGTCCTCGGCGGCGAGCACCGCGTGCTGGGTCCGCTTGGGCACCTGGCTGAGCTGCACGTTCTCCCGGTTGACCTTGCCCTCGCGGGCGAGCGGGGAGCCGTCGGAGTACAGGAAGACATTGCTCTGGGCGATGGCCGCCTTGTTGGCCGGGGGGATGTCGACGAGCAGATAGCCGGTGACCAGGGCGCCCGCGACGAGCAGGAGGAACAGCAGCGAGCTACCGAGCACCATCCGCCAGGTGGGGAGCAGCCGTCGCCAGCCGGTGCGCCGGGGGCGGCCCTTTCTGCCCGCGGTGCCGCCGTTGCCGGAGCCGTTGCGGCTGCTCGGGTCGCCCACGCCGGCCGCGGTGCCGTCGATCAGTTGGGGCTCGTCGCTCATGTCTCCTGAGACTCCTCGGCCGCCGTCGAGGGTTGCGCCGCGGCGGAATCGTGCACGGTCGGGCGATTCGCGTCGTACGCCCCATAAAACACTGTCGCATCATCCGTTCCGGGCCAGGGACGTGGCACACACCCGTGACTGGTCTGTGACCGGCCGAAGGAGTGATTCCCCTCACACTATCCGGTGAAAAATGTCTGGCTGTGTCGCCTTCCCGCGAACTAAGCTCCCAAGCTTTGGTGCCTTTGAGCGCCGTGCGGACGGGGGAGGGGGAGACAGGCTGATGCGGCTCTACGCGGCCGTCGCGCTGAGCGGCTTCAAACGCTACGCGACGTACCGGGTGGCCACCGTGGCCGGGGTGTTCACCAACACCGTTTTCGGCTTCATCGTTGCGTACACGTACGCCGCGCTGTGGGAGATGCGGCCGCATCTCGGCGGCTACGACCTCTCCCAGGCCCTGACCTTCGTCTGGCTCGGCCAGGCGCTGCTGGCGACCGTGGCGCTGTTCGGCGGCGGCTTCCAGGACGAGCTCCAGGAGCGGATCCGGTCCGGTGACATCGCCGTCGACCTCTACCGCCCGGTCGACCTCCAGCTGTGGTGGCTGGCCTCGGACCTCGGCCGGGCCGCCTTCCAGCTGGTGGGGCGCGGCATCGTGCCCATGGTGTGCGGGGCGCTGGCGTTCGAACTCACCCTGCCCGGCTCCGCGTTGACCTGGCTGTGGTTCCTGCTGTCGGTGGTGCTCGCGGTGTGCGTGGGGTTCGCGGTGCGCTATCTGGTCGCGCTCGCCGCCTTCTGGCTGTTGGACGGGACGGGGCTGAGCCTGATGAGCGGGCTGCTGTGCATGTTCTTCTCCGGGATGGTGCTGCCGCTGAACGTGTTCCCCGGGCGCCTTGGCGAGATCGCCGGGGCGCTGCCGTGGGCGGCGATGCTCCAGGTGCCCGCGGACGTCTTCCTGGGGCACCGTCACGGGGCCGCGGTGCCGGGGGCGCTGGCCTTCCAGGCGGGGTGGGCGGCGGTGCTGTTCGCGGCCGGGCGGGCGCTCCAGTCGATCGCGACGCGGAAGGTGGTGGTCCAGGGTGGCTGAGCCCCTGCCCCGCGCCCGGGCGTACGACGGGCTGCGCGCCTATGCGCTGATCGTCGCCATGTGGGTGCGCTCCACGATGGCGTACCGCACCTCGTTCCTGATCATGGCGTTCGGGAACTTCGCCGTGAACGTGCTGGACTTCGTCGCGATCGCGCTGATGTTCTCGCACATCGACACGCTCGGCGGCTTCACCCTCGCCGAGGTCGCCTTCCTGTACGGGACGTCCGGCACCGCCTTCGGCCTGGCCGATCTGGCGCTCGGCAGCATGGAGCGGGTCGGGCGGCGCATCCGCGACGGCACGCTGGACACCCTGCTGGTGCGGCCGGTGCCGATCCTCGCCCAGGTCGCCGCGGACCGCTTCGCGCTGCGCAGGCTGGGCCGGATCCTCCAGGGAGCGCTGCTGCTGGGCTGGTCGCTGACCCGGCTGGACATCGACTGGACGGCCGATCGGGTGCTGCTGGTGCCGCTGATGCTGCTGAGCGGGGCGGTGATCTTCGGGGCGGTGTTCGTGCTGGGCGGGGCCTTCCAGTTCTGGGCCAAGGACGCCTCCGAGGTGCAGAACTCGTTCACGTACGGCGGGACGACGATGCTCCAGTACCCGCCGACGGTCTTCGCCGACGAGCTGCTGCGCGGCGTCACGTTCGTCATCCCGCTGGCCTTCGTCAACTGGCTGCCCGCGCTGTACGTCCTGGGCCGCCCGAACCCGCTGGGCCTGCCGGGCTGGATCGGCTTCGCCGCGCCGCTGGTCGCGCTCGGCTGCGCGGCGCTCGCGGGGCTGGCCTGGCGGGCGGGGCTGCGGACGTATCAGAGCACGGGGAGCTGAGAGGGGAGCAGACGATGGACGGCTTCAGTGACGACGACTTCATCGAACTCGACGGCATCGAGAAGGTGTTCGAGGTGCGGCGCCGGGCCGGGCTGCTGCGCCGGGAGCGGCGCGAGGTGCGTGCGGTGGACGGCATCAGCTTCCGGGTGCCGCGCGGCGAGATGGTCGGCTACATCGGTCCGAACGGCGCCGGGAAGTCCACCACGATCAAGATGCTGACCGGGATCCTGGTGCCCAGCGGCGGCCGGTTGCGGGTCGCCGGGATCGACCCGTCGCGGGAGCGGACGCGGCTCGCGCGCCGTATCGGGGTGGTCTTCGGGCAGCGGACCACCCTGTGGTGGGACCTGCCGCTGCGTGACTCGTACGCGCTGGTGCGGCGGATGTACCGGATTCCCGACGACCGCTACCGGCGGAACCTGGACCGCTGTGTCGAACTGCTGGACCTGGGGGACCTGCTGGACGTGCCGGTCCGTCAGCTCTCGCTCGGCCAGCGGATGCGCGGCGACATCGCGGCCGCCCTGCTGCACGACCCCGAGGTGCTGTACCTGGACGAGCCGACGATCGGTCTTGACGTGGTCAGCAAGGCGAAGGTGCGGGGCTTCCTGCGCGAGGTGAACGCGGAGCACGGCACCACCGTGCTGCTGACCACCCACGATCTGACCGATATCGAGCAACTGTGCAAGCGGGTGATGGTCATCGACCACGGCCGTCTGGTGTACGACGGCGGGCTGGACGGGCTGCACGCGGTGGGCGGGAGCGAACGCACCCTGGTGGTGGACCTGGAGCGGGAGCTGCCGCCGATCGAGGTGCCCGGTGCGCGGACCGTGCGGGTCGAGGGACCGCGGCAGTGGCTGGCGTTCCCGGCCGCCGCCAGCGCGGCGCCCCTCGTGGCGGCGGTCGCCGATGGATATCCGCTGGTGGACCTGTCGGTGCGGGAGCCGGAGATCGAGGACGTGATCGCTCGCATGCTGTTCCCCGGGAGCGAGCCGGAAGAGGGCGCGGCGCGTGGGGCGGTCAGGTCGGTCGGTCCGCATTAGTCTGTCCGTATGACAATTGAGGGATCTCCCCAGGGAGCGGCCCCCGACCGTCCGGGCGGGTCCCCGGCGCGCGCCTCCGAGATGCGCGCCTCCGACGCCGAGCGCGAGCGCATCGCCGAGGTGCTGCGGGACGCCGTCGCCGAAGGCCGCCTGGACATGGAGGAGTTCGAGGAGCGGCTGGACGCGGCCTACAAGGCGCGCACCCACGCCCAGCTGGAGCCGCTGGTCCGGGATCTCCCGGTGCCCGGCGCCGCGGCCGCTGTCGAACCCGGGCCCGCGGACGCCACCGGCCTCGCCGCCCGCGACGACTGGGCCGGGCGGATCGGCGGCGCCCCGACGTCGAAGATGGCCGTCGCGGTCATGGGCGGCTTCGGACGCAAGGGCACCTGGACCGCGCCCCGCAATTTCACCGCCTTCGCCCTCATGGGCGGCGGCGAGATCGATCTGCGGGAGGCCCGCTTCGAGGGCCGCGAGATCGTGATCCGCTGCTTCGCGTTCATGGGCGGGATAGAGGTCATCGTGCCGCCGGACCTGGAGACGCACGTCAGCGGCATCGGCATCATGGGCGGCTTCGACCACCGGGGGTCGGCCGACGGCGACCCCACAGGACCGAGGGTGACCATCACCGGCCTGGCGATGTTCGGCGGGGTCAATGTCGAGCGCAAGCTCCGCAAGGAGGAGCAGAAGCGGCTCAAGGCGGAGCGCCGTCGGGAGAAGGAGGCGCGCAGGGAGGAACTGCGCGCCGAGCGCCGGGCGCGCCGTGCGGAGCTGGAGGAGCGGCACGCCGAGCGGCAGGCCGAGCGCCGCGCCCGCAGGCACGACCTCGGCCACTAGGGGGTGTCCGCAACGTCGCGTCGGATCAGCCCGCGGCGTCAGGGGGCACCTCCCGGCGGTAGCCGGGGGAGCGTGCGATCGCAAGGCGGAGGGTCGCCCTCGCGGGGGCACCTCCCGGACGGAGTCCGGGGGCGGGCCCACTCGGGTGATCCCGACAACGCAGCGAGAGGGGGCACCTCCCAGCGGTAGCTGGGGGAGCGTGCCAGGCGTCGCGGGCCCGGCGGGACTTTGCGGACACCATCGCCCGGTAGCCCTCGTCGCTCGGGTGCAGATGGTCGCCCGAGTCGTACGCCGGGCGCAGCCGCAGCGGCTGCGCCGGGTCGCGCAGCGCCTTGTCGAAGTCCACGACCTCGTCGAAGACCTTCCCGGCCCGGATCTCGGCGTTGACCCGCTCGCGCACGGAGTCCAGCAGCGGCGTGTAGCCGCGGTGGCCGTAGAACGGCGACAGGGTGGCCCCTATGACCCGCAGGCCCCGCGTGTGCGCCTGTTCGGTCAGCCGCCGCAGCCCGTCCACGATCTTGTTCGGGTCCGTCTGATGGGGGATGCGCAGGATGTCGTTGACGCCCAGCTCGATGATGACGGCCTTGACGTTCGTACGGTCCAGCACGTCGCGTCCGAAGCGGGACAGCCCGCTGGGGTTGTTCGGCGGGAACTGGGTGCCGTCGCTCAGCACCCGGTTGCCGCTGATGCCCTGGTTGAGCACGCCGAGGCGGGGCGCTCCCGGCTCGGTGCGGAGCCGCTCGGCGAGGAAGTCGGTCCACCGGTGGTTGGCACCCGCGGTGGAGGTGATGCCGTCGGTGATCGAGTCGCCGAGCACCGCGACCGAGCCCTGCGCCTCCTTGGACCACACGTCCACGGCGGTCAGATAGCGCCAGAACGGGCTCTGTTCGGTGTACGCGGCGCCCGCCGTGTCCTCCGTACGGTCGCCGCGCGCCAGGTACGAGGTCTGGCGGGCGTGCGGATGGTACGTCACCGAGCCCGACGCCTGCGGGGCGTAGGTGGTGATCAGCAGGTCGGCGGCGGTCGGGATGTTCATGCGCACCGGGTCGCTGGTGGCGGCCTGGCCGGGCGGAATGGTCACCCAGGAGCGGTTGTCGAAGGTGAGCCTGCGCATGGTGTCGGCGGCGGCCGTCGGGTTGCTGGGGGCGGCCGCCAGTGCCAGCGAGGCATGCGTGATCGTCAGCGGGCGGGCGCTGTACAGGTTGGAGAGCTGGATGCGGGCGCCGGTGCCGCCGATGCTGGTGTGGACGACGTTCCGTATCGACATGCCGGACAGGCCGCGGAGCGTGTTCGGCTCGGCCGCGGCGGCGGACGTCGACCAGGTGCCCACCCAGGAGCCCGACGAGGCCGGGGCCGCGGAGTTGCGGGTACCCTGCGCGGATTCGTTCACATTCCGGTCCCGGCCGCCGACCCCGACGAATATCGCGGTCGAGACGAGGACCACCACAGCCGCCAGCGCAGCGAACACGGCATAGGCCGTGCGTCTGGGCATGGGGGGCACGCTCATGGGCGGAGGTCTCCTCGGGCAGCCGGAGCCTTCAGGCTCCGAAAGTGAACGGGAACGGCGAGCGACGGTGCTTCGCCGACGCGGTCCGGTCGGTCCTCCATGATCCCATGTCCGGACAGAGGTCCGCCTGTCGGCCTGCCCCCGGTTGGACGGGGTCGCTCCCCCAGACAGACGACGGGAACTCGCCGTTCGTTCCACTCAGGGACGAGTGAGACAGGAACGAGACAATAGAGGGAACGGCTCGACCGGGTGGAGCGTATGAACCGGACAACGACGGATGAAAAGGGGCCCGAAGGGCCGCCGCCGCCCGGCGCGAGGGTAGCCGCCGGTGGGGTCGTCGCGTTCGCGGACACCCCTCTCGACGAGGAGCGGCGGCGCGGTGTGCGCCGGATGAAGGCGATCGCCACGGGCATGCTGCTCGCCGTCGCGCTGGTGTACGCGCTCGCCAAGTGGGCGCAGAACTCCGGCGCCGGGGGCTGGGCCGGGTATGTGGCCGCGGCCGCCGAGGCGGGCATGGTCGGTGCGCTGGCGGACTGGTTCGCGGTCACCGCCCTGTTCCGGCGGCCGATGGGGCTGCCCATCCCGCACACCGCGATCATCCCCACGAAGAAGGACCAGCTCGGGGCGACCCTGGGCGACTTCGTCGGCGAGAACTTCCTGTCCGGCGACGTCGTACGGATGCGGCTGCGTGCCGTCGGCATCGGCAGCCGCCTCGGAACCTGGCTGGCCGAACCCGCGCACGCGGACCGGGTGACGGACGAGTTGGCGACCGCGCTGCGCGGCGCGCTCACCGTGCTGCGCGACTCCGACGTACAGGCCGTGGTCGGCGAGGCGATCACGCGGCGCGCGGACGCCCAGGAGATCGCGCCGGGGCTCGGCAAGCTGCTGGAGCGGATCGTCGCGGACGGCGGCCACCGCCGGGCCGTGGACCTGGTGTGCGTACGCGCCCACGACTGGCTGGTCGAGCACAACGAGTCGGTGATGGACGCGGTGACCGGCGGCGCGCCCGGCTGGACGCCGCGGTTCGTGGACCGCAGGGTCGGCGAGCGGGTCTACCGCGAACTGCTGCGGTTCGTCCGTGAGATGCGCGACATGCCGGACCATCCGGCGCGCGGCGCCGTGGACCGCTTCCTGTCCGACTTCGCCGGGGACCTCCAGTCGGACAGCGACACCCGGAACCGGGTCGAGCGGCTCAAGGGCGAGGTGCTGGGCCGCGGCGAGGTGCAGGACCTGATCGCCTCCACCTGGGCCTCGGTGCGCGCGATGATCGTCGCGGCGGCCGAGGACGAGCGCAGCGAGCTGCGGCTGCGGGCCCGGGCGGCGATCCTGTCGCTGGGCACGCGGATGGTGACGGACGCTCGGATGCGCGGCAAGATCGACGGCTGGCTGGAGGACGCGGCCGTCTATGTGGTGACGGCCTATCGGAACGAGATCACCTCGCTGATCACCGAGACCGTCGCGAGCTGGGACGCGGAGCACACCTCCCGGAAGATCGAGGCCCACATCGGCCGCGACCTCCAGTTCATCCGGATCAACGGCACGGTGGTGGGCGCCCTGGCGGGGCTCGTCATCTACACCGTCTCGCGGGGGCTGGGCGGCGGGTAGGGGGTGTCTTGCCGATCATGCCGGGCTCCCGACGCCGCTGTGACATCAGCCGCTGCCGCGGCGGGCGGCACCTCGCGGCCCCGCGCTCGTCGCACGGCGATGTACCGCTCCCCCAGCTACCGCTGGGAGGTGCCCCCTGACGCCGCTCGCTGATCCGGCCTGATCGACAAGACACCCCCTAGCACCGCACCTGCCGGGGTCGCGTCTCTGGCGGGTGCGTGCCGCAGGGCCTATGGTGCCCCTCCCGGTGGCGGTGGCCTGGGTGGGGAGGTCGGTGTGCGAGTCGGTGTGCGACGGCGGCGCCCAGGGACAAGACAGGTGCTGGCCCGGGTGCTGTGGACGGGTGGCGAGGTCGCGGTCACGATCGGGCTCGTCGTGCTCCTGCTGGTCGTCCATCAGCTGTGGTGGACCAACCGGGAGGCGCGGCGGGGCGCGCAGCGCCAAGTGGAGTCGCTGGAACGGCAGTGGGACACCGACGATCCCACGGTGCCCTCGTCCGGCACCGGCCAGGACGGTGAGGAGTCCGGCGACGGTACGGAGTCCGGGGGCGCCTCGGGCAGGGGCGGTGCGCACCGCGAGAACGACGGGGAGGTGACCGTTACCGTGCACGACGGGACCCCGCGCCGCGACCAGACGTACGCGGTGCTCCGCATCCCGCGCATCGGGCTGACGGCCCCCGTCGCCGAGGGCATCGGCAAGTCCAAGGTGCTCAACCGGGGATACGTGGGCCACTACCCGGGAACCGCCCAGCCGGGCCAACTGGGCAACGTCGGGCTCGCGGGCCACCGCAATACGCACGGCGAACCGTTCCGCCACCTCGACGAGGTGCGCCCCGGGGACACGGTGAGCATCGAGACCTACCACGCCCGCTACACGTACGTCGTCGAGCGCACCCTGCCGCGCACCTCGCCCTCCGACGGCACGGTGATCGCGAAGGTGCCGTACAGCTCGGCCCATCCGCGCTACCGCTTCACCGAGCCCGACTCCTACCTCACGCTGACCACCTGCACCCCCGAATACACGTCCCGCTACCGGCTGGTGGTGTGGGCCAGGCTGACGACCGCCGCGCCGCGCGTTGTCGGAGGCGCCTCGTAGACTGATGGCGGTCGAGTGAGAAGCGACGGGTAAAAAGGGGGGAAGTCGGATGACGCATCGCATCGAGCTGCTGCGCATGCACCTGGGCGTGCTCCTCTTCCTGCTGACCGGCACCCTGCTCACCCAGACCGGACTGATCAGCGCCGTCGCCCTCGCCGCCACCACCGCTGCCACCGCCGCCGTCGCGGCCGCGCTGCTGACCTGCGCGGTCCTCGCCGCCCGGGCCCGGGTGCCCGCGCCCCCGGGGCGCATACGCACCGCGATACGGGACCGGGAGCGCCGCACCGCGTTCCTGCCGCAGCGGGACCCCGATGCCGCGGGCCGCCCCAGGCCCCGGGCGCCCGGCCGTCGCCTTCCGACGGCCGCGTAGAGGCGCACGCACCCGCAGCATCCCGCATCACCCCCTGCCGCGGCGCCCACGCGGCTCGTCACGCCGATCTGTTTTTCTTCGTGACGAGACCCGTGGAGGGCTCCCATGTCTGTTTTCGCATCCCTCGGCACCCTGCTGACCACCCTGGCCGACCGGCTCGATCCGCTGTTCGGGGCCTCGGCGACGGCCGCCGCGATCGTCCTGTTCACCTTGTGCGTCCGGGCCGCGCTCCATCCGCTCGCCCGGGCGGCGGCGCGCGGCGAGAAGGCGCGCGCCGCGCTGGCGCCGAAGATCGCCGAGCTGAGCCGCAAGCACAAGAACGACCCCGAGCGGCTGCGCCGCGCCATGACCGACCTCCAGGCGAAGGAGGGGGCGTCCCCGCTGGCGGGCTGCCTGCCGACCCTCGTCCAGCTGCCGGTCTTCTTCGTCATGTACCACGTGTTCTCCACCGGCAGCGGCGCCGGAGACCTGCTCGACCACACCCTGGCCGGGGCGCCGCTCGACGGCCGCTGGGGCGGGGCGTTCGCCGGGCCGCAGGGGCTGGTCTACCTCGCCCTGTTCGCGCTGATCGCGGCCGTCGCGACCTGGACGTATGTGCGCAACCGCAAGGCGGCCCGCGATGCGGCTCCCGCGGCGGCGGTACCTGCCGCCCCCGGGGCGGCCGGGCTGGCGCGGGTGCTGCCGCTGCTGTCGTTCGGCACGCTCATCACCGCCGCCGTGGTGCCGCTGGCGGCCGCGCTCTACCTCGCCACGAGCACCACCTGGACCGCGGTGGAGCGGGCCCTGCTGCTCCGCGGCCGGTGAGACCCCGGTCCAGTCAGTGAACGGGGTCTTGCGGGCTGGATGAGGCTCATGGAGGATCGAGCGGCCAGAGGGCATGGAGTCGCCCCTGGCCGCCGTCCTGAGACCAGGGAGTTGTGAGGATGAAGCTGCTGCGCGTCGGACCGGTCGGGGCGGAACGCCCGGCTCTCCTCGACCAGAACGGCACCCTCCGCGACCTGTCCGGCCTGGTCCCGGACATCGACGGGACCCTGCTCGCCGACGAGGCGGCGCTGGCCCGCATCCGCGCGGCGGCCGGGTCCGAGGGCGCCGACGCGCTGCCGGTGATCCAGGACGGCGGCGTACGGGTCGGCCCGCCGCTGGGCCGCATCGGCAAGATCGTGTGCATCGGGCTGAACTACCACGATCACGCGACCGAGACCGGCGCTCCCCTCCCGGAGGAGCCGATCCTCTTCATGAAGGCCCCCGACACGGTCATCGGCCCCGATGACACGGTGCTGGTCCCGCGCGGCAGCGTGAAGACCGACTGGGAGGTGGAGCTGGCCGTCGTCATCGGCCGCACCGCCCGCTACCTCGACTCCGACGAGGCCGCCCTCGCCTCCGTCGCGGGCTACGCGATCGCGCACGACGTCTCCGAGCGCGAGTTCCAGATCGAGCGCGGCGGCCAGTGGGACAAGGGCAAGAACTGCGAGACGTTCAACCCGCTGGGCCCCTGGCTGGTCACCGCCGACGAGGTCCCCGACCCGCAGGCCCTCGGCCTGCGGCTGTGGGTCAACGGCGAGATCAAGCAGAACGGCACGACGGCCGAGCAGATCTTCGGCGTCGCCCATGTGGTGCGCTACCTCAGCCAGTTCATGACCCTCTACCCGGGCGACGTCATCAACACCGGCACCCCGGCGGGCGTCGCCATGGGCCGCCCCGAGCCCAAGCCGTATCTGCGGTCCGGGGACGTGGTGGAGCTGGAGATCGACGGCTTGGGCCGCCAGCGCCAGGAGTTCAAGGACGCCTGACGCCCGACCCTCACATACGGCGCGGCCCCCGGAGCCCAGCGGGCACCGGGGGCCGCGGGCGATCACTTCGCCTTGCGCGGGGAGGCGCTCGGCGTCGAGCCGTACGCCGTGAAGAAGCGGTCGCGGAAGTTGTTCATCTTCCAGACCGGGGTGTCCTTGCGGGGCATCAGCCCGTCCGCCCAGTTCCAGTCGGCGATCCGCTTCAGCACCTTCGGGTCATGGGCGACGATGGAGACCGGCACGTCCCGGCTCGCGTTGTTGCCGCTGACCCGGGCCAGGGGCTGGTGGTCGCCGAGGAAGACGAGCACGGTGTTCTTGTTGCCGTACTTGATCATGTAGTCGATGAGGCTGTTCACCGAGTACTGGACGGACTTGCCGTACTCCTGCTTCACCTTGGTGGAGTCGGTGAACACGTCCTCGGGCCGCTTGCCCGCCTTCTCGATGCCCTTGTAGACCGAGCCGTTCCCGACCTTGCTCCACGGGATGGTCTTCGGGATGGGCGCCCAGGGCTGGTGGCTGGAGGTCAGGATGTTCAGTGACATCAGCGGCTTGTCGTGCTTCTTGCCGTGCTCCAGCTGCTCGAACGCCTTCAGCGCGTACTGGTCGGGCATGGTCGACCAGCTGAACTTCGGCCCCTTGTAGCCCAGCTCGCGCGAGTCGTAGACGTGGTCGAGGCCGTAGAACGTGCCCTCCGGCCAGCTCTTCTGGACGCCCGGCATGATGCCGACCGTCCGCCAGGCGCCGGTGCGCTTGAAGGCGCGGGTGATGGACAGGTGGTCCCCCGCGGTGACGGTGCGGTAGCGGTTCTGGTTGTCGATCCACAGGCCGGTCAGGAAGGTGGAGTGGCCCAGCCAGCTGCTGCCGCCGTACGTCGCCGACGTGAGCCACCCGCTCTTGGCGGCGAATCCGGCCTTGTCCAGCCGCTTGGTCGCCTTCTTCAGCGTCGCGTCGACGCCGGGCGCGATCGCCGGGTCCTCGATCGCGCTGCGGCCGTAGCTCTCGATGAAGGTGAAGATCATGTCCTTGCCGCGCAGCCCGGTCAGCAGCTGATCGCCCGGGGTGTCCCCGTACGTGTCGTACGCGGCGACCTTCTGGAACTCCCGCTCGTCCTCGATGGTCTTCTGCACCCGCTCCGCCCGGTCCTGGACCGCTGCGGAGGTGCTCCGGGACGCCACCGGCAGCCCCGCGACCTGCGCGCCGACCGACGCGCACGCGACCCAGACGGTCCCGGCCACCAGGGTGGCGCGGGTCGCCACGACGCTGTGACGGGCCATGACGTTGCCGATCCGGAGGACCGCCAGCGCCGTGAGGGCGAGCACGGCGAGGGCGAGCAGCCCGACCCCGACCACGGCGGCCGCCGCGGCCGTCTGGCCGACCGAGTCCTCCAGGTACGACTGGGCGTCGTCGAGCAGGATCCAGTCGAGCACCACGTTGAAGCCGCGGCCCAGGAACTCGTTGAAGCCCATGTCGAGCATGTTGAGGATGGCCAGCGCGCCGAGGAACAGCCCCGCCAGCACCGCCACCACTTTCCGGGCGAGGGTCGGCAGGAGCAGCAGCAGACCGGCGCCGACTATCAGCTCCACCGGGATGCGGGTGAAGTGCTCGGTGGTGAGGAGTTCGAGCTTCGTCGGCAGCAGCAGGGCGACGAAGACCAGCGCGAGGGACAGGCCGGTGACCGTCCACGACAGGGCGCGCGCCGCGACGGGATACCGGCCCCGCCAACCGCGGCGCCCGGTGACGGCCTGCTCCGGGCCGGGGCCGTCGTCGCTGCCATCACCGGCGGTGGCTGCGCCCAGCAGCTCGGCCGGTGCGTCGTCGTCCTCTTCGGCGGCCTTGTCCTGGGTGGATTTGGTCTGGGCGGCTTTGTCGTCGGGGGCTGTGGCCTCGACTTCGTCGGCATCGTCGTCGGCGTTGTCCTCGCCGTCGCCGTCGCCGTCGCCGTCGCCGTCGCCGTCATCCTCGTCTTCGGGATCGCCCTGGGTGTCGTCACTGCCCTTGGGCGCAGCGCCCTCGGGGTCTCTGCCCCGGCCCTCGGCGTCGGCCCCCGGCTCCCGCTCCGGCGGGCGGTCTTCCGGGGTTTCGCCCTCCTCCGGGGCAGCCTTGTCGGCGTTGTCCTTGTCCGGCTGCTGGCGCATCCCGAAGGTCCTTCCGTGCGTGGCCCGGTGGTGACACGGCGGACCAGACTCGGGCGTCGAGGGCCGCCGTTATCCGTACGGCCCGGCGGCCGGAAGTGTTCAATGACCAGCGGGTCCGCTGTACGCGTGGACCACGGCGAGTCGTCCGTCCGCGGTGTGCCAGTCGGCGGTCGTGGCCCTGACGAAGCGCCACCCGGCGCGCTCGTACAGCCCGATGGCCGCGGTGGCGCCCGAGTCGACCTCCAGGACGGGCCGCAGCCCGTCCGCCACCGCCGCCCGCGCCGCGTGCCCGAGCAGTTCGGCGGCCAGGCCGCGGCGGCGGGCCGTGGTGGTGACGAACAGCCGGGCGACCGCGGCGAGCTCCTCGGCCGGGGCGCCGATGGCGTCCGCGAGGGCGGGGTCGGTGTGGGTGAGCATCACATGGCCGAGTACGGCGGGGCCTTCGGCCGCGACCCAGGCGCCGAGCATCCCGTCCGGCGTCAACCAGCCCTCGGGGTCGTCGGGCCAGTGGACCGGGTAGCGGTCGGCGCGCTGGACGGTCGCGAGCGCGGTGACACAGGCGGCCAGGTCCTGGTCGGTTCGGGGACGTATCGTCGCTGCGGGCACCGCTGGATCATGGCACGGCGCGGTCGACGGTGCGCAGGGTTATCAGAGCCCCGGCGAGGAAGGCCAGCCCCGCGACGGCCAGCGCCGTCCGCAGCCCGGCCACAGCGCCCTGACCGGCCAGCGCGCCGAGGAGGGCGACGCCGATGACGCCGCCGGTCTGGCGGGACGCGTTGATCACGCCGGAGGCGAGCCCGGCCCGTTCGCCGGGCACGCCGTCGGTGACGGCCGTCGTCACGGCGGGCATGGTGAACGACATCCCGAAGCCGGTGGCCATCAGCGGGAGCACCAGCAGCGGATACGGAACGTGCGCGACCGCCGCGGTGAGCCCGGTGAGCGCGAGCAGCCCCGCCCCGCCCGTGACCAGGCCGACGAGCAGCGTGGGCCGCGGGCTGCCGACCCGCGCGGTGAAGCGCCCGGACAGCCATGAACCGGCCGCCACCACGCCCATCTGCGGCAACAGGGCGAGCCCGGCGAGCAGCGTGGAGTAGTGCAGGGTCTGCTGGAAGTAGAGGTTGATGACGAACAGTTCGCCGTAGAAGCCGAGGTTGATCAGCAGGCCGACCGCCGTGCCGCCGGAGAAGGTGGCGTCGCGGAACAGCCCGAGCGGCAGCATCGGCGTGCGCACCGTCCGTTCGACGGCGAGGAACCCGGCGCCCGCCAGGACGAACACCAGGGCACTGCCCGCCACCAGCGCGTTCCCCCCGGTGCGGCCGCCCTCGATCATGGCGAGGGCCGGCGCGGTCAGCGCCACTGCGCCGGTGAGCTGTCCGGCCGGGTCCAGCCCCTTGCCGGTCTGCGCGCGCGGCGCCGGAACGTACCGTGCGGTCAGCGCGATCGCGGCCAGCCCGATGGGCACGTTGACGAAGAACACCCACCGCCAGCCGACCGCGGCGACCAGGACGCCGCCGAGCAGCGGGCCGCCCGCCGCGGCCACCCCGGCGATGCCGCCCCACACCCCGATCGCGCGGGCGCGCGTCGTCCGGTCGTCGTACGCGGCCCGCAGCAGCGCCAGCGAGGCCGGTACCGACAGCGCCGCCCCGGCCCCCTGCGCCACCCGCGCGAGCACCAGCACCAGTACGTCGGGGGCCAGCCCGCAGCCGAGCGACGCCACCACGAACACCCCGAGTCCCGCCTGGAACACCCGCCGGGCGCCGAAGCGGTCGGCGAGCGCCCCGCCGGACAGCAGCCCGGCGGCCAGCACCAGCAGATAGCCGTCCACCACCCACTGGAGGCCGTTGACGCCCGCCCGCAGATCGGTCCGCAGGGCGGGCAGGGCGACGTTCACGATCGTGCTGTCCAGGATGACCATGAAGTAGCCCGTGCACACCGCGACCAGCGCGCACGACAGGACGCGCGCGGGGCCGCGGGTGGCCGGTAGGTCCGGGGTACCGGTTTTCGTCGCCATGCACGTCACCGTAGGCGCGGAAAGCTTTGGCGCCCGGCGAAGCGATGTCGCAGGTCAGGGCTGGTCGAGGAACCGTTCCAGGGCATCCACCACCAGCGCGTGGTCCTCCGCCTGCGGCAGCCCGGAGACGGCGACCGTGCCGATGACGCCCGTGCCCGTCACATGGAGCGGGAAGGCGCCGCCGTGCGCGGCGTAGCGGTCGGGGTCGAGCCGGGAGGACTCCTCGAAGGTCGTGCCCTTCGCCCGGAAGCGGGTGCCGACGAGATAGGAGGAGGCGGCGTACCGGTCGACGACCCGGCGCTTGCGCTCCAGCCAGGCGTCGTTGTCGGCCGTGGTGCCGGGCAGGGCGCGGTGGAAGAGGCGCTGGCCGTTGCGGCGTACGCCGATGGTGACGGCCGCGCCGCGCTCCTCGGCCAGTTCGGCGATCAGGCAGCCGAGGCGCCAGGCGTCGTCGTTGCCGAGGGACGGGAGGCGCAGTCGGCGCTCCTGCTCCTCCAGGCGGGCGACGAGGTCCGCGAGATCGGACGCAGGGGTGCTCATGCGGCGCCTCCGAGGTGGACCGTACGGCCCTCCGTCGCCGACACCCGGGCCGCCTCCAGCACCCGCAGCGCCGACGCCGCCTCGGCCGCGGTGACCGGGGGCGGGGTGCCGTCGCGCAGCGCGGTGGCGATCGCGGCGTAGTACGCGGGGTAGTCGCCCCGGACGGTGGGAACGGGCCGCCCGCCGCCGGTCAGCGGCGACTCGCCCGCGCCCAGCCGCCCCCACGCGGCCTCGGGCTCGGCGCCCCACGCCCCGGATTCGGTGGGGCGCAGGCCCTCGCGGAGGGCCGCTTCCTGCGGGTCGAGGCCGTACTTGACGTAGCCCGCCTCGCTGCCCAGTACCCGGAAGCGCGGGCCGAGCTGGGCGGTGATCGCGCTCATCCACAGCTGTGAGCGGACGCCGTTCGCGTGGTGGATGGCGATGAACGTGTCGTCGTCGGCCTCCGCCCCGGCGCGGTGCACGTCGACCTCGGCGTAGACGGAGACGGCCGGGCCGAAGAGGGTGAGCGCCTGGTCGACCAGGTGGCTGCCCAGGTCGTACAGCAGCCCGCCGATCTCGGCCGGGTCGCCGGACTCCCGCCAGCCGCCCTTGAGCTGCGGCCGCCACCGCTCGAAGCGCGACTCGAAGCGCAGTACGTCGCCGAGCGCGCCGTCGGCGAGCAGCTTGCGCAGGGTCAGGAAGTCGTTGTCCCAGCGGCGGTTCTGGAAGGCGCTCAGCAGCAGCCCGCGGGCCTCGGCGAGCGCGGCCAGCTCCTCGGCCTCGGCGGCGGTCGCGGCCAGCGGCTTGTCCACGACGACCGGCAGCCCGGCTTCGAGCGCGGCGCGCGCGAGCGGGACGTGGGTGCGGTTGGGGGAGGCGATGACGATCAGGTCCAGCTCACCGGCGCGCGCCCACAGCTCGTCGGCGGATGCGGCGATGCGCACGCCGGGGTGCTCGTCGCGGGCCTGCTGCTGCCGCTCGGGGCTGGCGGTGACGACGGTGTCGAGGGCGAGGCCGTCGGCGGCGGCGATCAGGGGGGCGTGGAAGACGGAGCCCGCGAGGCCGTAGCCGATCAGCCCTGCCCGGAGCGCTCCGGTGTCCCTGTTGCTGTCATCCCTGCTATTGGCATCCATGCCGCCACTTTGACAACAGTGTTGCTAAAGCGCAAGCGATGACCACAATGGGGATGTGAACAGCACGATGTCGGGGGCGGCCGGGCCCGGAGCCAATCTGTCCGCCCTGCGCAGCCACAACGCCGCCCTCGTCCTGCGCCTGCTGCGCGACGCGGGCGAGGACGGCGTCAGCAGGCTGGAGCTGGCCGACCGTACGGGCCTCACCCCGCAGGCCGTCAGCAAGATCACGGCCCGGCTGCGGGCCGAGGGCCTGGCGGCCGAGGCGGGTCGCCGCGCCTCGACCGGCGGCAAGCCGCGCACCGTGCTCCGCCTGGTCCCGGACGCCCGCCACGCGATCGGCCTGCACCTGGACCGCGACGAGCTGACGGCGGTCCTGGTCGACCTCGCGGGCACCCCGGTGGCGTTCCGTACGGCGCGCTTCGACTTCGGTGCCCCGGCGGAGCGGGCGCTGACGGCGGCGGCGTCGGAGGTCGAGGCGTTGATCGCCGCGACCGCCGCGGAGGGGCTGCTCGGGGTGGGGGTCGCCGCGCCCGGCCCGCTCGACCACGGTTCCGGCGTCCTGCACCGGGTCACGGGCTTCCCGCAGTGGGACGGGCTCCCGCTGCGCGACGCGCTCGCCCGGCGGCTCGGCCTGCCCGTCGTCCTCGACAAGGACACCAACGCCGCCGCCCTGGGCCTCGCGGCACCGGCCACTGACTCGTTCGCGTATCTGCACCTGGGCACCGGCCTCGGCGCCGGGCTCGTGCTCGGCGGCGGCGTGTACCGGGGCGCGCGGACGGACGCGGGGGAGTTCGGGCACCAGGTGGTCCAGCTCGACGGGCCGCGCTGCGGCTGCGGCAACTACGGCTGTCTCGAAGCGCTGTGCCTGGCCGCCGTGGCCCGGGGCGCACAGGAGCGCGCGGCCTGGCTGCTCGGCGTCGGTGCCGCCAACCTCGTACGGCTCCTCGACATCGACCGGGTGCTGCTCGGCGGCCGGGTCGTGCTGGCCGCCCCTGAGTCTTATGTACGCGGCGTGGCCGCCGTGCTCGCCGAGGACGCCGCCCGCACCAGCCGCCCCACGGTCCCGGTCGACGTCGTACGCGGCGGGGCCCGGGCGGTGGTCGGGGGAGCGGCGCAGCTGGTGCTCGCCCCGCTCTTCGCATTGGGCTGATCGAGGGTTTGTTGACGGCCGGTCGGGGTCAATCGGCGGCTCCCGCGGTGTGTCGGCGTGCGGACGCGGAATGTGGCGGAGTGCTCGGGGATACGCCGCTGCCAGCAGAGGTCACCCATGCGCCTGCCCACCGCCCTGTCCCTCCGCGCCGCCCAGTCCCTCCGTACGGCCCTGTCCCTTCGTACCGCGCTGCCCGCCGCCGCGCTCGCCCTCGCCCCGGCCCTGTACGGGATCGGGGGGCCCGTCGCCGCGGCCGAACCCGCTCCGACCTGCGGGGACGAGACCGCCGCCGACTTCCCCCTGGAGACCCGGCTGCGCGGCGGGCCGGACCACTACGCGCGGGGCGCGGGGTGGCAGCAGTGGCACCTGGAACTGCGCAACACCACGGACACCGGCTGCCGGGCCGTCCACCCCGTCGCGGTCCTCGTCGACCAGGGCCATGCGCTGCGGCCGCGCCAGATCCAGTTCGAGTTCCTGGATCCGTCCGCGGACGGCGGCACCTGGCGGCCCGTTTCCTTCCAGACGACCGATGAGGACGAGAACATCGGGGTGTTCGAGAAGGACTTCAAGGGGTTCACCGTGGAGGCCGGGAAGACGGTCGACGTACGTATACGCTCCCGCTTCACCACCGACGCGCCCCTGGGCCCGGTCACGGCCAACGCCATCGCCGTCCAGCGGCGCGCGGACGACGGGGACTGGGTCGGGCAGTCGAACGACTACGCGTTCCGGATCGACGCGGCGGCGGTACCCGGCGCGGACGCCACGTCGGGGGCGGACCATGCGCCGGAGCCCAGCGCGGACCCCGTGCCCAGCGCGGAGCCCGTGCCCAGCGCCGAGCCCGAGCTCAGGGCGGCCAAGCCCGAGCCCAGTGTCGAGCCGGAGCCCAGCGCGGAGCTGGAACCCGAGCCCAAGGCCGAGCTGGAGCCGGACCCTGAGCCGAGCGCCGAGCCGACCCCCACGCCGAGCCCGACCCGCCGTCCGGAGCGGAGCCCCGTCGCGCCGCCGCCGAGCCTCGAGAGCGAGACGGACCAGGGCACCGAGAGTCAGGCGGATTCCGGCACGGACGAAGACCTGGGCGTCGAGACGGATCCGGGCACCGGCACGGACGAGGCGGGCACGGACGCGACGGATACGGAGGCGGACCCCGGCACCGACACCAGCGCGGACACGGGCACCGACACCGACGTGGACACCGGCATCGAGACCGAGACCGGTAGCGACACCGAAACCGACCCCGGCACCGAAACGGGCACCGAAACAGGCACCGACCCCGGATACGAAACCGGCACCGAAACCCCGCCCGGCACCGACCCCGGCACCGGCACCGACCCCGGCGGCACCGACGAAGACGGCACCGGCGGGCACGAGGACGGGCGCGAGCAGGACGAGCAAGGCGACAAAAGCGACGAGGACGACTCCCGCCGCCCCGAGCACTGGAGACCCGAGCTGGCCGCCACCGGACAGAACGTCCGGCTCGCCGGGCTCGGTGTGATCAGTGTCGGACTCGTGGCAGGCGGGGCCGCCCTCGTCGTGAAGTCCCGGCGCGCGAGGCGCTGAGGACGCTACCGCTCACCGCCCCGGGGCCCCTCGCCCCGGCGGCGGAGCTCCTCGTCGACCTTGTCCGAGCCGCGCTGGATCTGCTCCGAGTGCTTGCCGCCGGTCTTCTTGTCGGCGACGTCCGCCCCCTTGCGTGCGCCCTGTCGGCTCTTGTCCGGGTTCTTGGCGATCGCGTCCTTCAGCTTGTCCATGATGCCCATGGCGGTCTCCTTACCGTTGCCGTCGGCTCGGCTCGCGTTCCCCCTCCCCTCAGGATCGGACAGCTGTGCGGGTCTGTCGCGCTGAGGCTCCGGAGGCCCCGGTTAGGCTGTGGACGTCGCCCAGACGGTCAAGCCGAGCGGAGAGCAACCAGTGGCAGAGCGCAAGCCGATCGAGTCATGGCTCACCGACATGGACGGGGTGCTGATGCACGAGGGCATACCGGTGCCCGGGGCCGACGCCTTCATCAAGCGGCTGCGCGAGTCCGGCAGGCCGTTCCTCGTGCTCACCAACAATTCCATCTACACCCCCCGTGACCTGCACGCCCGGCTGTCCCGCATCGGCCTCGACGTGCCGGTCGAGAACATCTGGACGTCGGCGCTGGCCACCGGCCAGTTCCTGGACGAGCAGCGCCCCGGCGGCACCGCGTACGTCATCGGCGAGGCGGGGCTGACGACCGCCCTGCACGACATCGGGTACGTCCTGACCGACGTCGAGCCGGATTACGTCGTGCTCGGCGAGACCCGTACGTACAGCTTCGAGGCGCTCACCAAGGCGATCCGCCTGATCAACGACGGCGCCCGGTTCATCGCCACCAACCCGGACGAGACCGGCCCCTCGGCCGAGGGCGCGCTGCCCGCCACGGGCTCGGTCGCGGCGCTGATCACCAAGGCGACGGGCCAGGAGCCGTACTTCGTCGGCAAGCCGAACCCGCTGATGATGCGCGCCGGGCTGAACGCGATCGGCGCGCACTCCGAGAGCAGCGCGATGATCGGCGACCGGATGGACACGGACGTCCGGGCCGGTCTGGAGGCGGGCATGGAAACGTTCCTCGTGCTCACCGGGGTGACCCAGTCCGACCAGGTCGACCGCTTCCCGTACCGGCCGTCCACCGTCGTCGACTCGATCGCGGACCTGGTGGAACGCATCGTCTGAGCACTCTGGGACGCCTCGCCCGAGCACCCATATGGAGCAGGGCCGGGTCCGCAGCGGATGCGGGCCCGGGCAGGGCGCGTGAGCCTCGTGGTGGGAGGTTCACGATGCGCATCGCCACCCTCACACTCTGTACGGCAGCCCTCTGTCTCATCGCCTCGGGGCCCGCTCTCGCCGATCAGCGCCACGACGGAACCGCCACCATCCGGGTCAGCCCGCTGGCCATCGCGCCCGGCGCCGAGGTGGAGGTACGGGCCTTCGGCTGCGAGGGCACGGTGGCGACGGCCACGTCGCCGGTGTTCGTCAGCGACGCGGAGCTGACCCCCGACGGCGACGGGCTGTTCAGCGAGGCGACGATCCGCTCGACGGCGACCAAGGGCGCGCATCGGGTCTCCGTGGACTGCGGCGGCGGCGCGGCGCCGGGGGGCACCGGGAAGGTGTCCGTCGCCGTGGAACGCCCGCCCTCGCCGGTCGCGCCCGTGCACGCGGGCGGCGGCGGTGCGCCACGGCCCGCCGAGCCCGAGGGCCGGTGGCCACGGGGCGGCGTCGGCGGCGCGGAGGCGTACAGCCTGGTGCTGTCCGGCGGTACGGCGGTGGCCGTCGCGGGGCTCGCGGTACGGCGGCGCCGCCAGCGGCAGCGGGAGGGTGGCGATGTCTGAATCGCGCTTCCCCGGAGCCGGACGGCTTGCCATGGGCCTGGCCTGGGTGGCGCTGCTGCTCGGGCTGTGGCTGTGGGGCCGGGACATCACCGACGGTACGGGCGCCCCGGCGCCGATGACGGGGGACGCGGCCGCGGTCGGCCGTCCCCCGGCCCATCCGCTGCCCGAGGCGCACGCCCCCCTTCCGGCCGCGCGGCCGGAACGCGTCGACATCGCGGCGGCCGGGGTCCACGCCCCGGTCATCGCCTCCGGCCTGGACCGCAAGGGGGCCGTGAAGCCGCCGCCCTTCCGCCGCGCGGACGCCGTCGCCTGGTACCGGGGCGGACCCGAACCGGGCACGGCGGGTGCGGCGGTGCTGGTCGGCCACGTCGACACCCGGTCCAAGCCCGCGGTCTTCTACCGGCTGAGCGACCTCCGGCGCGGCGAGACGCTCCGGGTCGCCCGGTCGGACGGATCGACGGCGGAGTTCACGGTGGAGGACGTGACGATGGTGACGGCCGAGCACTTCGACGCCCGCCGGGTGTACGGGGCGCGCACCGGCGGCCGGGCGGAGCTGCGGCTGATCACGTGCGGCGGGCGGTTCGACCGGAAGACGCGGACGTACTCGGCGAACGTGGTGGTGTCCGCGTACCTGACGGACACGCAGGCGGGCACGCCGCGCCCCGAGCCCCGCACCACCCCCGGGAACGCCCGCTGACGCCCGCCCGTTCTCCGCTCATGGGTGGGTTCCTGCCGTATCTGATCTTCGTCGGTGCGCTGGCCGCCGTCATGGGCTTCTTCGCCTGGCTGGCCGTCGTGGCCCGCCGCCGGGGCGTCGCGGGGTCGGCGATCCGCGCGGCCGTGGCGGCGCATGACCAGGCGTGGCAGGTGTCGGGGTATCAGTCCCACCTGGAGGTCAGGGCACAAGCGGAACGTAAAGCACCGATCGAGTCCCCCGACCACCCCTGGCATCCGGCGGGCCGCGACCTCGGCTCGCCGCGCCCGGCGGCCCGCGGTCCGCGCCGCGGCCGCCTCCGCCGGGGCCTGCGGCGCCGCTTCCGCCGGTAGACCGTTGGCGGAACGCCGTGCGAATCGCGCCGGACGGGCGAAAACCCGCCTCAGGTTGAGGATGCGGGCCCGGGCGGCAGCGGCCCTGTGCAAGGATGGATTCGACCGGCTTGTCCCACCCGGGGGCTCACTGTCCTCCCCCGGAGCGTGCACCCAAGGGGGAGTGGATGTACGGCAGTTACACCGGCCGTCGGCACACCGTTGCCCGTCACCACGACCGTAAGCGGAATCTCAGGCGCAACGGCGTGGCGGCCGCCGGAGCGCTGCTGTCGCTCGTGACCCTCACCGGGTGCTTCGGCGCCTCCGAGAGCCCCAATAAATCCGACCGCGCCGCCCCGCCCGCCCGCCAGAAGCAGCGCCCCAAGGCCACCGTCCCGTACTGGGTCAACCCCGACGGCAGCGCCGCCAAGCAGGTCGCCGCGTACCGCAAGAAGGGCGCCGACGACGACGCCCAGTTGATACAGAAGATCGCCGAGCAGCCGGTCGCGGAGTGGCTGGGGGTGGACAACCCGGAGGGGCAGGCGCGCGGCTTCACCGAGGCCGCCGCGCACGCGGACCGCGACGCGTTATTGGTCTTCTACAACATCCCGCACCGCGACTGCGGCCAGTACTCCAAGGGCGGCGCGGCGGACGGCGCCGCCTACCGGGCGTGGCTCGACAAGGCCGTCCGCGGCATCGGCGACCGCCCCGCCACGGTGATCCTGGAGCCCGACGCGCTGCCCCACGTGGCGGACGGCTGTACGCCGAAGAAGTTCCACGAGGAGCGGTACGACCTGCTCACCGGCGCCGTCGACAAGCTCAAGGGCCTGCCCCGCACCAAGGTCTACCTGGACGCCGGCAACCCGCACTGGATCAAGGACCCGCGGGCGATGGCCGGGCCGCTGAAGCGCGCCGGGATCGCCAAGGCGGACGGCTTCGCGCTGAACATCTCCAACTACCAGACCACCGCGGAGAACAAGGCGTACGGCAGGAAGCTGTCCGCGATGGTCGGCGGCAAGCCCTTCGTGATCGACACCAGCCGCAACGGCAACGGCCCGGTCCCGGGCAAGGACGACCCGGAGGCCTGGTGCAACCCGAAGGGCCGGGCCCTGGGTGAGCCGCCGACGGTCGACACCGACGACCGGAAGGTCGACGCCTACCTGTGGATCAAGCGCCCGGGCGAGTCGGACGGCCCCTGCAAGGGCGGCCCCAAGGCGGGCCAGTGGTGGCCCCGCTACGCACTCGACCTCGCCCGGAACGCCGAATAGGCACCGAATAGGCCCCCACGCTCAGCCGGAGGTGCCCGCCCCGCCCGTGGACGCGGCGGGCACCTTCACCCACACCGCCTTCGAGGGCGTCCCCTGGTCGTCGACCGCGTTGAGCATGTAGTAGCCCGGCGGCACCAGTGAGGAGTCCTTCGGCAGGCGCACCGTGATGCCGTCCTTCGTCCGCTTGAAGTCGAGTGCGATCGACCGCTGCTCGACGTTGGTCACATGGGTGAAGGAGCTGGGCCGGATCAGCCGCATCTTTTTGATCGCCGAGGCGTGCGCGGTCTTGTACGTGGCCGTCGCGCCCAGCTTGACCGTCTTCGGGCCGCCCTCCGCGGCGAGCTTCGGCCGGGAGTCCCGGTACAGATACGGCGGCCGGTAGAGGTCGATCTGCTGTTGGAACTCGCCCGGCTCGGTGTTGGCCTTGTCCTTGAAGAGCGAGTCGGAGCCGAAGGTCATGACCCGTCCGTCCGGCAGGAGCAGCGCGCCCGAGTGGTAGTTGCGGCCGACCAGCGGGTCGGCGACCGCGCGCGTGCGGTTGGTCTTCGGGTCGTACAGTTCGGCCTTCAGGACATTGGTGTCGCTGCGCCCGCGGTAGTCGCCGGAGCCGTTGGTGGTCAGGACCGTGTCGTCCGGGAGGATGACGCTGCTCGGGTAGCGCACCTTCTCGTACAGATCCGGTCCGTCCTTGAACCGCGGCTGATCGTCCTTCAGGTCGACGATCCGGGTCCCGGCGGTGGACCGGGTGGACTCGCCGACCCCGCCGCCGCCCAGCACCATGAAGCGCTGGTCCTGCGCCGGCGGCAGCATGACCGACATCGACGTCTCCAGCAGCTTCGGGTCGCTGATGCCCGGCACCACCTGGAACTTGTTGCTCTTCAGATCCCAGATCCCCGGGGTGCGGCCCTTGTCGTCCGGCCCGTATCCGGCATTCGACCCGGTGTAGAAGATGCGGCCCTTCTCGGTGAGGAAGAGCGCGGGGTAGGTGGGGAAGAAGCGCTTCTTCGGCAGGTACTTCCACTTCTTCGTCTTCGGGTTGTAGATCTCGTTCTTGCCCGGCACGACCTGGCCGATTTCATCGAGCCCGGACACGGACAGCACCCTGCCGTCCTGCAAGGTCGTCAGGGTCGGATACCAGCGGGCCTCGTTCATCGGGTCGACGGTGATGTACCGCTCCGACTCCGGGTCGAATTCGTAGGCCTGCTTGATGCCCTGGAAGTCCTTCTTGTCGAACGACAGCTTCTGCGCGATGCCGTAGAAGTTCCGCCGGTCCTTGCCCTTCAGCCCGGAGATCCGGTAATTGTCCTCGGTCCCGGTCTGGTACTTCTCGCCCTTCCGGCGCGCCTCGACATAGACGCGCGCCGTGCTGGCGGTGACGGTGACCTTTCCGGTCTTGGCGTTCGTCTTCTTCTTCGCGCGCGGGACGAGGACCGGGTCCTTGGACTCGAACGTCTTGCCGTTCTCCTTGCCCGTGAAGCGCGTCCCGGCCGGGAGGGTCTTCGGCTTGTCCGGGTCCTCGTTGTGGACGAACATCAGCCCGCCCGCCTTCTCGACGTCGCCCTTGAGCTTCTCGTACCGCTGTGTGCCGCCCGCCACCAGCAGCTTTCCGTCCGGCAGCTGGGTGTGCCCGGAGCAGAAGAGGTCCTGGGGCGTGGGGATGTTCCGGTAGGTGTTCTTCTCCGGGTCCCACAGGACGGTGCGGAAGGACTTGGCGTCGAAGTTCTTGGCGTTGTTGCCGGAACCGGCGACCAGGAGCACCTTTCCGGTGTGCAGCAGGGCGGCGTGGATCGTATTGATCCGATATTCCTTCGGAACGTTGACGACGTCCCAGTGGCCGTTCTCGGCCTTGTACTCCGGTTGGTTGATCTTGTAATCGTGATACTGCTCGGAGCTGAATCGGTAGAGCGCCGGGCCGTTCATCCCGGCCAGCACGGTCACGGCCGCCGCACCGATTCCGAAGCGGCGGGTGCGGCGACTCGGTCGGTACTTCACGTCTTATCGTCCCCCAAGGGCGGGCTGCGTTGTCCGTTTCTCCTGGCGGACGGTCCACCGCCAGGCGATGATCGGAGCGGCTGTAATAGCCAGGGCGAGTGATGCCCAAACGGTCATCGCTGGATGACTGTGGCCGAAGTAGAAGGAAGAGGCGAGCGACCCGCCGAAGACCACCAGGAAGAAAAGATGGATCCGGAACGTCCCGAAGAGGGTGTCGGGGCTCGATGAGTCGCCCTTGGGGGTGACGACGAAGCGGCTCTTCCGGCGCAGTACGGCATCCATCAGGGAACGCGCGTAAATCGGGGCGGACATCGCGGACATCACCATTCCGGCCACGCCCCCCGACCCTTCCGGCTCATGCGGGGAGACGTTGTGCCGCCGGTTCCAGACGTAGAGGCCGATCTGGAGCGCGGAGGCATTGCCGTACAGCATCATCCAGATGGCGGGATCGATCTGGATGCCGGACGCCCCGAATCCGAGGAACAGCGCGCAGCTGATCCCGGCGAGAATCCAGTTCAGCGCCGACATCGGATAGAAGATCACCATCAGGGTGTAGTTGAAGAGCTTCCCCGCGGGCAGCGAGAAGGGAGCCTTCCAGAATTGCCCGAGGATCGTCTCGTACGTGCCGCGCGACCAGCGCAGCTGCTGGGTGAAGAAGTCCGTCCAGGCGTTCGGCCCCTCGCCCACCGCCAGCACGTCCGGCGTGTAGACCGAGCCCCACTTCCGCCCGGTGGCGGGGTTGCGGTGGCGGTGCAGCTCGAAGCCGGTGGCCATGTCCTCGGTGATCGAGTCGTACAGTCCGCCGATGCTCTTGATGGCGCGGATCCGCACCGCGTTGTTGGTGCCGACGAACATCGGCGCGCGGTACGCGTTTCCGGCGCGCTGGATCAGCGCGTGGAACAGGAACTGCTGGCTCTCGGCGGCCTTGGTGACCGCGGCGTCGTAATTCCCGTACACCTGTGGGCCGACGACGAAGGCGATGTCCGGATCGCGGAAGTAACCGAGCATCCGCTCCAGATAGTTCGGCAGCGGAACGTGATCGGTGTCGACCGACGCGAAGAAGTCGTACGCGTCCCCGTGGGCGTCCAGCCAGGCGTTGTAGTTGCCGTGCTTGGTCTTCGCCCGGTACGGGCCCTTGGCCTGGTTCCACTTCTCGACGCCCTTGCGGCTGAAGTGGCGCACGCCCAGGCGCGCGCAGACTTCCTTCACCTCGAGGTCGTCGCCCTCGTCCAGCAGCCAGACGTCCAGCTCCCCCCGATGCCGTACCCTGACCGCCGCCTGGAGCGTCTTCGTCACCATCTCGATCGGCTCCTTGCCGGGCACGAACGTGGTGATGAAGGCGACCTTCGTCCCCGTCTCGGGCACGACCGGCACCGGATCGCGGGCCACGAGCGTCGCGTGCGCGTTGGACGCGACGTTCATCGTGCGGAACAGCTCGATCAGCCCGATCGAGACCAGCATGATGGCGTCCAGGACCGCCATCGTCGGGCTCGTGCCGGTGCGATCGGTCCAGTGCGCGGGTTGGATGAGCCATACCAGGAGTCCCAGCGACACCAGCGGCGCCGCCCCCAGCAGCAGCGCGGCGCGGACGCGATGCGGCTCGTCGGCCAGCAGGCTGCGATAGCGCACGCGGTAGGCGGTGTCAGGGTCGGGCCGGGTGAGCGGTCCCGCGAGCCTGCTGTAGTGCTCGTAGTCGTACTTCGGCAGCGGCCGCCGCCGGTGGGATCGCTGTTGCCGCGGGATGCGTAAGCGAGTCGTGGTGGACGAGTCGTACGAACCTTGGTCATGCGAATGCTGGTCATGCGAATGCTGCCGGGCGCCTGTCGGCGTCGACGTCATGGCTCATTCCCCCCGCACGCGGGCTGGCTGCGTGTCGTCACGTTCTCCTTGCCGGCACGACCCCCCACGGCCGTACGGGCACGATAGTGGAGCGGCCGGATCCGTCGAATGGAATCGAATACGGAATGGCCGCCTTCTGCTTGTGCGCAAAGTGTGCCGGACCCCTCCCGCCCGGCATCCCCCCGGGACACCCCAACACCCCCTGTTGCAGGGCATGTTGGTGTGTGATGCACCCAGCTCAGGGTCCCGGACGCGCTCGCGTGATCGCAAGGCGAAACGCGCCCTTATTCGGACAAAGGTGCGCAAGGGGGAGTCGTTGCGGCCGGTCGCGAAAACGGCTTATTCGTGATGCGGGGAGCGCAGTCTGTTGCGGATGTTGCAGAAGTGGTCGCGAATCGCCTCTTCGGCACGTAGGGCGTCGCCGGAGCGTACGGCTTCCAGGATGTGGCGGTGCTGGGCGAGGGTGACGTGGGGGTCGGTCGGCACGTCGACCAGGTCCGTACGCACCCGGTGGAACGCGTCCCAGAACGCCTCCAGCACCTCGCTGAGCAGCGTATTGTCCAGGCTCCCGTACAGCGCGGCGTGAAAGGCGCGATCGGTCTCCGCGCGCACGGCCCCTTCGGCCGCCTCCGCCTCCATCTGCCGCGTGATCGCGTCCAGCGTCTGGAGGTCCGCGGCGGGTATCCGCCCCGCCAGCCGGGCGATCAGCCCCGTCTCCACGGCCTCCCGCAGCTCCAGCAGCTGGAGCAGGCTGTCCTCGCCGCGGTAGTGACCGGCGACGGTCCGGAAGATCAGCCCTTCGATCATGGGCGCCATCGACATGGGCCCCACGTACGTGCCGAAGCCGTGCCGGATCTCCACGATGCCCATGGCTTGGAGCGCCTTCAGCGCCTCGCGCACGGAGTTACGGCTGACCCCGAGCAGCTCCATCAGCTCCGTCTCGGTGGGCAACGGGGCCCCGGAGGGGAGGCGTCGGTCGATGATGAGCCGTTTGATGCGCTCCTGGATGTCGCCCGCCATCCCACCACGCGCCTGCGCCGCCACCGCCACCTCCGATTTCGGCCAGCTTAGCGGCAGCGGCGCGGGGCGTTCCTCAGAGCTGCGCGACGAAGTCGGCCCAGGCCGGGTGGGGGATGGCCAGCTGGCCGGTGTCGGTGTCCTTGGAGTCGCGGATGTGGACGGCGTCGGGGCGTATGGCTACCTCGACGCAGTTGCCGCCGCCTCCGCCGCTGTAGCTGCTCTTGTGCCAGTCGAGTTCGGCGGTGAAGGCCGACCATGCTCGGCGCGAGACGGTCAGCTGGCCGAGTCGGGTGTCTTTGGAGTCGCGAACGTGGACGACATTGGGCTGTACGGCGACCTCGACGCAGTTGTCGCCGGAGCTTCCGCTGTAGCTGCTCTTGAACCATTCGAGTTCAGGGGTCGTCATAGGGCTCCTCGCATCTGCTTCAGCAGGCTCATCGTGGCTTCGTGACCGAGCGCCTGCGAGCGCAGCTTGCCATAGCGTTGGAGCATCGCGCTCACGTCCTTCGGGTTGGTGATGAGCACGCTGGACTGCTGGCCCTCGGAATATCCCAACCACTCATGTTGAGGAGTCTCCGCGAGATACATGAGGCCGTCGATACCCGCGTGGGTCTCCCGACGTAGCGGCATCACCTGGATCTCCACGTTCCGGCGGACCATCTGCTCCAGCAGATGGTCCAGGAGGCACCGGGTCACATCGGAACCGCCCATGTTCCTCTCCAGCAGGGCCTGTTCGATCACGAAGCTGAACGCGGTGTTCGGCCTCTCCGCCAAGAGGCGCTGGCGTTCCAGGCGGGCGGCCACCTGCTTCTCGATCTGCGCCTCGGAAAGCGGTGGCAGTCTCTGCTCGAAGGCGGTCCTGATGTACGGCTCGGGCTGGAGCAGCCCGGGGATCGCCCGGCACTCATAGGTGTACAGCGATACGGCCTCTTCTTCGATGCCCGCCCACGGGCGGAACCACGACGCGAGCCCTGCCTTCCGCAACAGAGTGCGATACGCCGCGCCCAGAACCCGCGCGGCCAAGGGGCCCAAGACTTCCTCCGTCCGCGGGACGAGTTCCTTCGGGGGGAAGCGCCTGCCCTGCTCGATCTTGGCGACGTACGTCACCGAGTACCGCACCCGCGGCGCGAACTGTTCCTGCGTCAGGCCCCCTTCATCCCGCAGCGCCTTCAAAACGGCGCCAAAGGTCTTGAGGCTGTCCGAGACTTCGGGTTCGCTGTTGTCTGCTCCCATACGTACATCGTCACGCGCGGTGACTACCCCGGTCCAGCGAGTCAACTGGTACAGCGCAAACTGGGTGGGTGTCATACCTGGCCGGAGCCCCGACCTCACCGCAACGCTTCCGCCCATGACCGCACCACAGGGCCAAGTCCCCGTCACCGTACGTACGTTCGCACAGCGATTCTCCGCCACCCGACGTGGGGCCCGGCTCGCCCGGCTGCTGGCCGCGAACCAGTTCGCCTCCTGGGGTCTCGGCCCCAGTGACGCCGCCGTGCTCGTCGTCGCCGAACTGGCCGCCAACGCGGTCCTCCACGGCCGCGTCCCCGGCCGGGACTTCGCCCTGCTCCTGCGGTACGACCACGAGACCGGCTGCCTGGAGATCGAGGTGTCGGACACCCACGACCGCCAGCCCACCCCGAAGGCCCCCACCTCCGTAGACGAACAGGGCCGTGGCCTGCTCCTGGTCGAGGCGCTGGCCGACCGCTGGGGCGTCCAGGAGCGCCGCGGCCCCGGCAAGACGGTCTGGGCGCACGTGAAGACTTTTGGAGCCGATCGGTAAGGATGCGCCGAGTCCGCGACATATAAGGGGTGTGGAGACCTTGGAGACCCGCAGCGACCGTGACCGCGCCGCGGCGCGGTTCACGGCCTTGTATGTCCGTGACCACCCGCGGGTGTGCGCCTATGTGCACCGGCGGTCGGGCGACCAGGCCGAGGCGGAAGACCTGACCGCAGAGGTCTTCCGTACCGCGTGGGAGCGCATGTCCGCGGGTGATGACGTGGGGACAGGGTGGCTGTTCGTCACCGCGCGCAACCTGCTGAGCAATCACTACCGCTCAACGGCACGTCTGACGGAGATGCACCGCGCCGTCGCCGACGCGTTGGGCCGTGCTCCGGCGTCGGGTCAGGACAACGCCGTGCTCGACACGCTCGACCGGCTGCCGTCCGCGCACCGGGAGGTGCTGCTTCTGAGCTACTGGGACGGGCTCAGCGCCGCAGAAGCGGGTGAAGTCCTCGGGTGCAGGGCGTCGGCGGTATGGGTCCGGCTGCACCGAGCACGCAAGGCGTTCCGTGACGTCTACGATCTGCCTCAGGAGCGAGTGTGATGCGCGTGAAGTCTCTGATCAAGAAGGCTAACCCGGTCCCGGGCACCGCGAACGAGGGCCTGTCGGCGCGTGCCGCCGACGAACTGGCCGCGTTGGTCGGACCGGTCGGCACCGCACCTTCCGCAGCAGCCGCGCATCGGTCGTCCCGACGGGGATTCCTGATGGCCGGTGTCGCCTGCGGGGCTGCCGTTGCCATCGGCGGTGTCACCCTTTTCGCCGTCCAGGACGACTCGGCTGGGCCGAGGAGCGACCCCGCTGCGCCGGGTGAGGGCCCGGGAGGTGGCGCCATGGCTGATGAGCCCTACTTCGACAGCACGGCCAGGCTGGAAAGCGCGGCGAACGTGATCGTACGGGCGCGGCTCGGCGCCGCGGGCGAGGAGGCGGTCGAGGACGTCAGGACGACGGTGGCCACGGCGAAGGTGGTGGCGACCGCCAAGGGCCGGACATCGGGCGACTCGATCCAGGTGGCCTACACGACACCCGGCTCCGGCCCCGAGACCGCCGGGCTCACCGCCGGGAAGGAGTACGTCCTGCTGCTCGAAAGGGGCGAGGGCGGACGCTACGTCCTGGTGAACACCACCCAGGGCTGGTACGCGGTCGATGACGGTGCGGCGGTCCCCGGGAAGGACAACGACGTGGCCCTGAGCGCGGGAGTGCGCAAGGCGCTCCGGCTCGCACCGCAGAACGGGTGACGCGGCGCCGGTGCGCCACGGACGAACTGTGGCGCACCGGCTTGTGTGCTTACGGTCGCGGCGCTTACGGTGTGCGGTTCTTGGCGATCCTGGCCGTCCTGTCGGCCAGCTGATGGATCTTGCCGACCTTGTCGAAGCCTCCGCCCGACAGGGCTTTGACCGCGCCGTCCGACGTGACGGTGTAGAGCGCCTGCTCGGGGTTGACCAAGTCGTACGGGTGCTTGCCGCCGTGATCGGCGAGCATCAGCACGTACTGCTGCCCGCCCTTGGCGAGCATGATGGTGCCCTTCTCCTTGTACGTGACGCCCTTGTAGGTGCCGCCGAGCTGGCTGACCTCGACGGTGTCCCCGACGGCCACATCCCCGGCGAGCGTCTGGGAGACCTTCACCTTGGAGACAGTGACGATGACCGGGTCCGCCTCCGCCGCCTCCTTGGCCTCCTTGGCTTCGGCGGGCGACAGCCCTGCCTGCGGGTTGGTGGCGGGGTCGCCACCGGCGGGCGCGTCGGGCAGCATTTTCTCCACCCGGCTGCCAAGCACCGTTCCCTTGACGACGATGTCGGACTTCTTGATGACCTCGTCAAGTGAGGAATACTCGGGATAGTCCGCGTGGTAAGCCACGGTGTCCGAAGTCCTCGCGGACTTGGACCCGTTGGTGGAGGTGCCGTCCGCGGAGCAGCCGACGGCGGCGAACGCGGCGAGCATCGCCGTCCCGGTGATGAGCATGTTCCGTCTCGCGGTCACCTGTAGATCCTCTTCACCTCGGACTTGTCATAGGGCTGCGGTTTCTGCACGTTCGAGCGATTGCGGCTGTGCTTCATCAGCGACGCTTTGCGTGTGTTCGGATTGTCATCGAGACTGAGCCCGTGTCCGAGTTCGTGTGTGACGGTGCTCCGTACCCATTTGTCGTACTGCGATATGGAGCCGGTGTCCCGGTCGATGGTCCGGGCATTGACCTTGATCTTGAAGGACCGGTTCGGCCGTGACCCGGACGGTTCGTACAGGCCGTACCAGCTTCCGTTGTAGCGGTTGGCCGTGAAGCTGGGCTTGGCGCTGGACTTGCGCTTGATGTTGGCGCTGACGCCGGCGGTGTTCCAGTTCTTGCGGCCGGTGTCGAAGTACTTGACCCATTGGTTATTGATGCCGACGGTCTTGACGCTGAACGACCGCTTGGGCATGCCCCCGCTGTAGTACGTGGCGAAAGCGGGTGTTGACCCGGCCAGCGTGCCCGCTACGGCCAGCGTGCCACATGAGGTGAGAGTGATTAACGCACGAGTAGGTCTTCGGTGCAAAACTGTTCCTCCGTGAATTGAGCAGGTGGCATGGCCGAGTGCGTATTCGCATTTCTTCACGGTTGGTGCAGCGTGATGAATCCATGCCCCGGATGTCAGGTCACAGGAAAGGAGCCGAAAAGGAATAGGGATGCCGATGGACAGTCGACATATCCTGAAATGTACTATTTCCCCCTTTTGGTCCCCCGTTGGCCGGCCGCTCCGTCCTCACGTGTAGAGGGGGTCGGCCGTGTGACGAACGTGCACTGCGATGCCGTGCCGATGTTCGAGGTCTCAGCATCACAGGGGGTGAGGAACCGGGCGTCATCCTCAAGTAGGAGGAATGCGGCAATAGACTCCTACTGGAGGCTGTGGGAGATGTAACCCCTCTTGTCGTATCTGAGCGCCTTCCTCGTCGGGGTGATGCTGCCGGCCGGGCAGCCCGCCCGGCCTGGAGGCGGGACGCGCGCTGCCCGAACTCCCGCACGAGGTTGATCTGAGCAAAACGGATCGGGGCCGTCCGGAACAACGCGAACCTGTCCGGCCTGGTCAGGGCGGCTGTCCGGGGCACGTCCGGACAGCGGACGCAGCCGGTAAACTCCACTGCGCGGCAGCTGATCTTCGGGCAGTGAGCGGCCGACGACGGGGGACCTTCCTTCTGCGACCCCGGGAGCCCTCCATGCGGAACACATCCCCCGGCCCGGCGACCACACCGCTCGGGCCACCGCCGCCGTTCGATCCGGAACTCGCCGCGGCACTCGCGGCCATCACACAGATGCTGCCGCCGGGCGGCTCCGGGGTCGACCCGGGTGAGACGCCGCCCGAGGACGTGCCCGACATGGCACCGGTGACCGACGCCGACCTGGAGCGTGGCGGGGTCTTCCGGGTCGCGGAGCGGTCCGTTCCGGGTCCGGCGGGTGCGCCGGAGGTGTCGCTGCTGATCTGCCGCCCGGCCCGCGCGACCACCCCGACACCGGTGCTCTACCACATCCACGGCGGCGGCATGATGGTCGGCGACAACCGGACCGGCATGCCCGACATGCTCGACGTCGCCGAGGAGTTGGGGCTGGCCGTGGTGTCCGTCGAATACCGCCTGGCGCCCGGGACACCGCATCCGGGGCCGGTCGAGGACTGCTACGCCGGTCTGAGCTGGACCGCCGAGCACGCCGAGGCGCTGGGCGTCGACCGGGAGCGCATCGTCCTCGCCGGTGGCAGCGCGGGCGGCGGGCTCGCGGCGGCCGTCGCCCTGATGGCTCGCGACCGGGGCGGTCCCGCCCTGTTCGGGCAGCTGCTGATGTGCCCCATGCTGGACGACCGCAATGACACCCCGTCCGCCCGCCAGATGACCGGGGTCGGGGTGTGGGACAGGGCCTCCAACGAGGCCGGGTGGACGGCGCTGCTCGGCGCCGCACGCGGAACGGACGAGGTCTCGCCGTACGCCGCGCCCGCCCGCGCCACCGATCTCTCCGGGCTGCCGCCCGCGTTCATCGACGTGGGCTCCGCGGAGACGTTCCGCGACGAGGACGTCGACTACGCCAGCCGCATCTGGCGCGCCGGGGGACGGGCCGAACTGCACGTCTGGCCCGGCGCGTTCCACGGTTTCAGCGGAATGGCCCCGCACGCCGCCATCTCCCGGGACGCGCGGGCGGCGCGGCTGGTGTGGCTGCGCAGGCTTCTGGCTCCGCAGTAATCGTTTCCCGGGCCCGGGCCGTCTTCGTACGCTCACGCGCATGGCATGCCGCACCAGTGAGCTGGTCATCGACTGCGCTGACGCCGAACGGCTCGCCGCGTTCTGGAGCGAGGTCCACGACGGGGCATCGGGATCGGACCGCCCGGCGTCGGCTTCGGCGGCCCGCAGCCCACACTCGTCCTCAGCCCCAGCAGCGACCCGCGGCCCGAAAGGCTCCGGCTGCACATCGACGTCAACGCCACCGACCGCGACCAGGACGCCGAGCTGGAGCGGCTGCTCGCGCTCGGCGCCAGGCCCGGCGACGTCGGTCAGACCGGCGCCGAGAACTGGCACGTCCTGGTCGACCCGGAAGGCAACGAGTTCTGCCTCCTGCGCGCCCGGCTCCAGCCCCTCTGCCCGCTGGGCCGCGCAGAGGGTGCGCACATCACCTCACGGAGCCAGGCTCGCTTCGGCGTCCGCATCCGCATCCGCCGGGTCCGCGGCCGCGTACGAGAAGGGCGTCGCCGAGAGCCGCGCCGCCTTCCCGCTGACCGCGGGAATGCCGAGGGGTGCGACGGTGTGCGCCTCCTGGCCGTACACGCCGAAGGAGCCCCCGGTACGGATCACCGACCGTGGCCCCTCCACCGTCCTCATGGTCCAGAACCGGCGTGACGTGGCCACGCCCCTCAGCGGCGCCCTCGAACTCCGCGAGGCCCTCGGCCGACGCGCCGTCATGGTGACCGTGAACTCCACCGGCCACGACGCCTATCTCGCCAACGGCAACGCCTGCGGCGACCGGACGGCCTCCCACTTCCTGGCGACGGGTGAGCGGCCGACGCGGGACATCGTCTGCGACTAGGCGGGCGGCCAGTTCCGCAGGGCCATGTCGGCCACCTGCTGGAGGTCCTCGCGGGGAGTGCCGCCGGCGGCCTGGACGGCGATGCCGTTGGCGACGGTCATGAGGTAGCGGGCGAGCAGTTCGGGATCGGCGTCGGGGGGCAGGTCGCCCTCGTCGACGGCTTGCTGGAACCGGCCGTGGAGCAGGGAGATGGCCTCTTCGCGCCAGGCGGTGAGGGCGTCGCGGGCGTTGCGTCCGGGGCCGCCGGCGGCGAGGGAGCCCTGGACGCCGAGGCACCCGGCGGGACGGCCGGGGCCGGTCGTGGCCCGGACGGAGCCGTTGAGGAACGCGGTGGCCACCTGCCGGGCGGTGGGCTCCCGCATGGCCCGGGCCCCGTACGAGGCGGGGCCTTCGGTGTAGCGCTCCAGGGCCTTGCGGAACAGGTCCTCCTTGTTGCCGAAGGCCGCGTACATGCTGGTGCGGGTGATGCCCATGGCGTTGGTCAGGTCGGTGAGGCTGGCGCCTTCGTAGCCCTGTTCCCAGAAGACCCGCATGGCCTGTTCGAGCGCCTCGTCGGCGTCGAACCCTCTCGGCCGGCCGATCGGCGCTCTGCCCCGTGTCTCCATGTGATCGATCCTACCTCTTCCGTACTGGTCGGTGCAGATCTCTGCTACGGTCTCGTTCTGTATCGATCGATACGGAAATTCGTGGAGGTCATTCGCATGGGACAGCTTGAGGGCAAGACTGCCGTCATCACCGGCGGCGGTACCGGGATCGGTTTGGCCACCGCCGTTCGGCTGGCGGACGAGGGTGCGCACGTGTTCATCACCGGACGGCGCAAGACCGTGCTGGACGCGGCGGTGGAGACCATCGGCTCGGCGAGGGCCACCGCGGTGGCGGGCGATATCTCCGACCTGGCCGACCTGGACCGGCTCTACGACGCGGTCCGCGCCCGGGGCCGGGGCCTGGACGTGCTGTTCGCCAACGCCGCCGCCGCGTCGTTCGCCACGCTGGAGCAGATCACCGAGGAGCACATGGACGAGACCTTCGGCGTCAACGTCCGGGGCACCGTGTTCACGGTGCAGAAGGCGCTGCCGCTGCTCAACGACGGCGCGTCGGTGATCCTGAACTCCTCGGTGCGCGCCGGTGACGGTGTCGAGGCGTTCGGTGCGTACGCGGCTTCCAAGGCGGCGGTCCGGTCCTTCGCCCGGACCTGGGCCAACGAGCTCAAGGGCCGGAACATCCGGGTCAACGCGGTCTCCCCGGGCACCATCGACACCCCCGCGGTCGACGGCCTGGCCGGTACGTCAGAGGACGCGGCCGCCATCAAGGCACAGTTCGCCGAGCGTGTCCCGCTCGGCCGGATCGGGCGCCCGGAAGAGGTCGCCAACGCGGTGGCGTTCCTCGCTTCCGAGCAGAGCAGCTTCATCCTCGGAGCCGACCTGTTCATCGACGGTGGCGAGATGCAGGTCTGACCCGCGGGCGGCAGTCACCTGGATTTTTCGATCATCTGGGCGGCTTGAAGATAGGCCCGGGCGGCGGCGGGCGTGACGGTTTCGGGTTGGTGCATGGCCTTGTCGCGCAGCAGGCGCAGCTGATCGACGAGCCCGGCCGTGTGGGGTGGCAGGACGCCATTCGGCACGCTCTGCAACGCGTTCCATGCCGTGATGATGGCGCCGACGGGCGATGTGTCGACCAACGCCCGGGCCTCCTGGAGCTGTTCGCGCCAGAGGGGTGCCGCCTCGACCGCGTCCGTTTGCGCATACGGAGGAGGAGCCCACGGGCCCCCGGGAGGTGACCCCTGCTGTGTCGGCGAGGGCTGCGGCTGTGCCGGTGGCGGGGCTTCCTCGGAGGCGGAAGGGCCGAGCCCCTCTTCCACACGCTCCGGGGTCGGCACCCCAGCCGGGGCGGGGTACGGCGACCAGGGCTGAGGACCCTGCGCGGGCACCCCCGGGGTGTAGGGTCCCGGTGGGTCGGCCATGGCCACTTCCTCCGCCTGGCTCAGCACGTGCCGTGCCTGCGTCTCGAACTCGATCGCGCCCGCCGGAGTTTCCAGGCGGGTCATCCGCCCGAACGCATCGCGAATGTGGTTGCGCAGGCCCCAGACCAGGCCCACCGTCACGGCGGGCCATACCAGCGCCTCGATGTACTTCAAGACGAGTTCGGCGATCTCCATATGTCAGTGCGCTCGCTCGCGTTTCATGTCCTGGGTGCCGATGACGGAGAGGAGTTCCAGTTGGGAGGCGCCCTCGGTGCCGGGCGGGGCGGTGAACCACAGCAGGCGTTGGCAGCCATCCTCGCTGAACAGGGTGTGGCAGTCCAGTTCGATGATCCCCAGGGCGGGGTGGACGATGCGTTTGTGGTCGGTCCGCCGGAGGGCGACGTCGTGGGTGGCCCAGAGCGCGGCGAACTCCTCGCTGCGGTGGCGTAGTTCCGCCACCATCCGTTCCACCGTGGTGTCACCGCCGCGTCGGGCGGCGACGGCCTGGAGGTCGGCGACGAAGGCCCGGGAGTGGTGGGGGTGGTCCTCGGCCGGGTAGAGGGCGCGGGCGCCGGGGTCGGTGAACCAGCGGTGCACGAAGCTCGCCTCGGGACCGCGTACGGCCGGGGGCGGGCCGAGGAGCGCGGCGGCCAGCGGGTTCTGGACGAGGGTTTCGTGGAGGTCGGTGATGACCTGCGCGGGGGTGGTGGTGAGCCGGTCCAGCAACCCGAGCAGGGCGGGCTGGACGTGCGCGGCCGGTCCGTGGGCGGCGGGGGGTACGCGGCGGTCGGCGAGGTGGAACAGGTGGTCGCGCGCGTCGCCGTTCAGCCGCAGCGCCCGGGCGAGGGCGGCCAGCACCTGGGTCGAGGGCTGGGCGCCACGCCCGCGTTCCAGCTCCGTGTAGTAGTCCGCGGAGAGCCCGGCCAGTTGGGCGACCTCCTCGCGCCGCAGACCGGGCACCCGGCGCCGCGGACCGGCGGTCAGCCCGACGTCGGCCGGGCGGATCCGGTCGCGCCGGGACTTCAGGAATGCGGCGAGCTGCGCGTGGTTCACGCCGCTCATCGTCGCGCGCGCCGGGGTGCGGAGCCAGGGGACGGTAACCCCTGGGTGGGCACAGCCCTGGCTGGCGCGGGGCCACCGGGCCAGGGTGGGACCGTCCCGCCGTCCCGTGTCGGAAAGAGAACCACCATGCCTTTCGCGAACTTCAAGGTCCCCGCCGGAACCCTCGACGCGCAGCAGAAGGAGAAGATCATCACGCGCACGACCGAGCTGTACGCCGAGATCTACGGCGAACGGGCCCGCGCCAACACCCTCGTCCTGGTCGAGGAGGTCGCCGACGGCGGCTGGGGCATCGGCGGCAACGTGCTGACCCTGGCCCAGCTCCAGCAGACCCCCGAGGACTGATCACCGACGGGCGATCGCGGCCTGCATCGCCCGCTTGGCGATCGGCGCCGCCGCCCCGCCACCGCTCCCCCCGGAACCCGACTCCCCCTCCACGACCACGGCGATGGCCACCTGCCGATCGCCCGAGCCGGGCTGGGCGTACGCGGTGCACCAGTCGATCCGGTCGGCGCCGCTTTGCGCGAGGGCGGTCGTAGCGCCGACGTCCGCGCCGTCGACGCGGGCCCGCGCTCGTGCCGCCCGTCACCGCGGCGGCCATGGCCCCGCGCAGCTCGGCAGCTGTGCGCTGGCTGACGACCTGGCCGCGCAGGAACCCGGCGCCAGGGCTGTGGACAACGGGGATATCGCCGGGCGGTGACGCGACGCCTCGGCGTCCGCGAGGGGCGGGCGGGTCAAGCAGGCGGCGCGTCCGGGGAGTTCGGACCGGCGTACACCACCGTGCGCCCGTGACTCGGTCTTGGTCTCCGCCGGGGGATGCGGGAGATTCTTCCGGGCGGTCAATTCAGACGCTCGCGCATCTTTCATCCAGGAGGGGAACATGTCGCCCATTCGCACCTTTGTTGCCGCGGTCATCGTCGCCGGTGTCGTCGCGGGAGCCGGTACGGGCGCCGCGCTGGCGGCTCCGGCGGCCAGTCACTTCGATGGCGGCAGCTTCGAGACGCCCAGGGTGGCGGCCAATACGTTCGTGAACATCGGGACGGGAGGGTCCATCGGGCCGTGGAAGGTCACCGGGGGGAACGTGGACCTGATCGGGGACGGGTTCTGGCAGGCCGCCGAGGGTGACCAGTCCGTCGACCTCAACGGGGACAACGCGGGCACGGTGGCGCAGACCTTCACGACGGTGCCGGGGAAGCGGTACACGGTGACGTACTCCCTCGCCGGTAACCCCGGGGTCGGCGGTCCGGCGCTGAAGACCGGCAAGGTCCTGGTGGACGGCCAGAACTTCCAGAACTTCAGCTTCGACACCACCGGCAAGACGACGGCCAACATGGGGTATGTGACCCACGAGGTGAGCTTCGTGGCCACCGGCGCCACCACGACCCTGGCGTTCGCCAGCACCATGTCCGGCGCCTGGGGGCCGGTCATCGACGACGTCACGGTCCGCCACTGCGAGCCGTGCCCCTCCTGCGACTGATCGCTGCCTGATGACGTACGAACGCCCCGGCGCCCTCCGCGTGCCGGGGCGTTCGGGGCGCTTCGGGGCGCGGAAAAATGCCGGGTAGCGGCGCGGGCGGACGTGAGAAGATCCGTCGCGTCGTGGGGTGGGTTCGGCGGTGGAGGGCGATGATGTACGCGATATCCCTGGGGGACGACGGCGCGGAGCTGCGCCCGCTCGAACCGTGGCGGGCCGAGGAATTCCTCGCCCACATGGAGCGGGGGCGGGAACTCATCGGGCAGCATATCGGCCTTGCGGACGCCGTCACGGATCTGGCGTCGAGCCGTAGGTTCCTGGAGTCGTACGCGCAGAAGGCCGCGACCGACACCGGTCGCATCTACGGCATCTGGACGGACGGCAAGCTGGTCGGCGGGGTCCTCTTCCGGACGATGGACATCGCACAGGGCACCGCCGAGGCGGGCTGCTGGCTGGAGCCGTCGGCCGTGGGCCGGGGCCTGGTGACCAGGGCCTGCCGTCTGATCATCGACTGGGCCGTCGAGGAGCGGGGCATCCACCGCGTGGAGTGGCACGTCTCGGTGGCGAACGCGCCCAGCATCGCGGTGGCCCGGCGGCTCGGGATGACGAAGGACGGCGTGCTGCGGGAGAGCTTCCTGTACCGGGGTACGCGGCGCGACATGGAGATCTGGTCGGTCCTCGCCCCCGAGTGGCGCGCGGCCCGGCAGGCGTAGGGCGTGTCTCAGGCCAGGGGGTCTCTCTCGTTGAGCGCGTCGAACTTGCGCACCTCATTGCGCATGTTCGGGCCCCACTTGGCGAAGAGCGCCATGACCTCCGGTGTGGCAAGGTGCCGATCGAGCGCCTGCTGGGAGGTCCATTGCTCGAGCACCGTGACCGTTCCGGCCGCCGCGTCCTCCACGCAGAACGAGAGCAGCACGTTTCCCGGGTTCGCCGCGGCGATCGGGTAGGTCGCCTGCGCCTCGGCGATGAACGTCTCGACGTCGTGGGCAGGGACGAAGACCCGGCCGGCGGCGATGATGGCCGTCTGCTTCGTGTGGAGCGCATGCAACGTGCCGTCTCACCCTTCGCGTTCCGGTGCGGGGCCGGAACGGCCCTGCCCGTGCAAGGTAAGACCTGCCGTTGGCGTCAGGTGCAAGAGCCTCCGTCAGGGCCCTTCGGCCGCGGACGCACTACCGCCGTGCCCGCGTCCAAGTCCACGGTGCTGCCCGGCGGGGCGCCGGAGTCCGTGTCGTCGCGCAGGGTGAGCCGGCGTTCCCTCTGCTCCTGGACATGCCGCCGCGAGGGATGGAACACCTCGGCCAGTGCCTCGGTGTTCGCGGCGCCGCCACCGCCGAACCTGCGCCGGTGCCAGCTCACCCAGGCGAACAGCACGATCCAGAGGGAACCGGCGACGATGCCCACCGCCATCAGCATCTTCTCGCGCCTCCAGGGCTCGGCAGCCGCAAAACGCAGCTGGGGTTCCCCGGACGAGCCAGGAAACCCCAGGTCAGTGACCGTAAGGCCATCGGTGCGCCGCCAGGGACTCGAACCCCGGACCCGCTGATTAAGAGTCAGCTGCTCTAACCAACTGAGCTAGCGGCGCCTGCTGACAACGGAATCCTACCGGACCTCGTGGGGTGGTCCGGACCAGGCTCCGTCCTGCCCCTGCCGACACCTTTGTCATTGGTATGGACATGACCAAATGGGCCTGGCTACGCTCGACTTGGTCTAGACCGCATCGCACGGCTCGCAGAAGCACCCCCACGTCTTCAGGAGCGAAGCATGCGCAAGAAGATCCGCGCCGCCGTGGTCGGCATCGGGCTCGCGGCGGTCACCGTTCTCGCGACGGGTGGCGAGGCCACCAGTCACGGCTACACCGACTCACCGCTCAGCAGGCAGAAGCTGTGCGCCAACGGGACCGTCGCCAACTGTGGCGAGATCCAGTACGAGCCGCAGAGCGTGGAAGGGCCCAAGGGTTTCCCCTCGGGCGGGCCCGCGGACGGGACGATCTGTGCGGGCGGCAACAGCCGGTTCGCCCAGCTCGACGATCCGCGCGGCGGGTCGTGGCCCGCGACCAAGCTGACCGCCGGGCGCAGTTACACCTTCAATTGGCGGTTCACGGCCTCGCACGCGACCACGGACTTCAAGTACTACATCACCAAGAACGGCTGGAATCCGAGCACCAAGGTGACCCGCTCGAACCTCCAGTCCCGGCCCTTCCTGACCGTGCCGTACAACAACCAGCGGCCGCCGTCCACGCTGTCCCACTCGGGGACGATCCCGAGCGGGATGACCGGGCGGCATGTGATCCTCGCCGTCTGGACCATCGCGGACACCGGGAACGCGTTCTACGCGTGCTCGGATGTCCGGTTCTGACGGGTTCGGTTCCGGCAAAGCCCGTTCCGACAGCGAAAGGCCGCCCGGCCTCCGGGCCGGGCGGCCACCCATCCGCTTACGTCACGCGTCGAACGTGCCCGCCTTCGCACCCCGCAGGAAGGCGGCGAGCGTCTCCGGGGCCGTGGTGAGGACCACGCCCGGGTCGTCGCTCTCCCGGATCAGCAGCCGTCCGCCGCCGGCGGCGATCTCCACGCACTGGCCCTCGCCCACGGAGTACGAGGACTTGCGCCAGCGCGGACGGTGCTGGTTCCCGGCGAGTGGTGCAGAGGTACATGAGGTGTTCATGTGTGGGGCCCTCTTTCTCATACGAGATCTGCGATGAGGCCCTTCGTCGCATCCGGAGACAGCGCGCTGTCGGCGATGCGGCCGAAGGCGTCGACGAAAACGTTGACGTCGTCGACTCCTTCGACGTACGTGGGCCCGCGCAGGTTCTCCTGGGAGACCACATCCGGCATCGGACCCGGGAAGCCCACGAGTGTGAACGCGCCGGCGTCCCCCGGGTTGGGCGCCGCGTCGATCGGCATCACCTGGAGCGTCACCGTCGGCCACTCCGCGACGTCCAGCAGCCGGCGCAGCTGCTCGGCCATGATGGCCGGGCGGTCGGCGAACCGGCGGCGCAGCGCCGTCTCGTGGATGACGGCCCACAGCCTCAGCGGGGTGTCCGCGCGGGTGAGCACGGCCTGGCGGGCGAGCCGCACCTCGGCGAGGGCGGAGACCTCGGCGGCGCTGCGGGCCCTGGCGTTCGCGGCGATCGTCTCGCGCGCGTACTCGGACGTCTGGAGCAGCCCGGGGATGACCAGCGGGGCGTAGTCGCGGACGGAGTCGGCGTCCGACTCCAGCGATATGTAGTCGGCGTAGGCGGGCGCGACGACTCCGCGGTACGTCTGCCACCAGCCCCGCTTGCCCGCGTCCTTGGCGAGCCCCTCCAGCGCGATCCGGATCTCGCGGTCGGTGACCTCGTACGCCCGCAGCAGGACCTCGACCTCGGTGGTGCGGATGGTCGCGTTGGCGTTCTCGATGCGCGACAGCTTGGGCGCGGTCCAGTGGCGGGCGCCAGGGGAACCGTTCGCGGTCGCGTTGAGCGCTTCTGCCGCCGCGTCGAGTGTCATCCCCGCTTCGGTGCGCAGCCTCCGCAGAGTTGAACCCAGACGCCTGCGCCGTACGGTGGGCACTGGCTGGTAGGACATGGCGTCAGTCTGGCCTATCGCCGACAGCGGTCACCAGGCGGCATATGCCAGTTGTGAGCCAAAGGGTCGAAACATTGCGAGCGACACTCCCGATGAGCCAGGATCGCTCTTGCGACATGGCGGCAGTGCGCTGCGCTTTGGAGGGGCCCCGGACCATATGGCATACAACATCCCGCAGCGGTACGAATTCCGCCTCCGCGTTCACCCGCAGAAACTCGCCGAGGTACGCCGTGCCGTCGGCGCCCCGCTGCGTCTGTGGGGGCGCGGGGAACTGGTCACGCCCGCGGCGATGTGCGTCACCGAACTGCTGTCCAACGTCCACAAGCACGCGGCGTCGCCCGAGTGCGTGCTGACGCTCGAAAACCGCCCGTACGGGATATGCGCCGCCGTCTTCGACTCCGAGACCTCACTGCCGGTGGTCAAGGAGCCGGACTTCCTCTCGGAGTGCGGGCGTGGGATGTTCCTGCTCAGCAAGACGGCCCATGAGTGGGGTACGGACCTCCACGACCACGGCAAGACGGTCTGGTTCACGCTGCGCGCCGAAGCGGTGGATCCCTGACCGCCCCCATCGGTAGCGTTGTGTCAAGGTGAGTTGACGGAGCGGCAGGGGAGGGCTCATGGATCGGGTGACGACGGGTGCGCTGGTCGCGGCGGTCAACGCGGCGGTATCGGGCGCCGGAGGCGAGGCGGGGCGGCGCCGCTCGGCGCACTGGCCCGCCGGGTGTGGCGACGCGGCGAGGCCGAACCGGCGGGCGGTGAGCCCGAGCCGGTGACCATTCCGTACGACGACGAGGAGCGGCTGCGTCGGCTGGCCGATCTGCTGGTCGAGCGGTCGCGGCAGGACCCGCAGTTCGGGCGCGATCTGGCCGCCTGGCTGCGGGAGTTCGGCGAGCCCGCGGAGCGGAAGGCGGGTTCGGTGTACAACACCTTCTCCGGAACCGCGTCGAACGCGGTCATCCAGGGGCGCGACTTCAGCGGTTCGATCAACTTCGGGCCGCAGTGACCCGTTCGGGGTGGTGGCAGCAACCGGACATGATCGCTTCCGGTCGTGGCGGAGCGTCGTCGCATTGCGACTGATCGTGTCCGGATAGCGGTCTCGCGGACTGACGGTTCGTAACTTGCTGACAACACGCACCGCTTGACGCCTGGTCGAGCGCCGTTTCGCGCTCTGACGCGCCGGACTTGGTCTATTCTTTACTTCACGCCCCGCGTTGACGTCGTCGCTGTGCGCGAATTACTGTCATCAGTGATTTCGCACCATGCTGCCTCCGCGTTTTGAGCACGTCGAGGCATGGAATTCCAAGAACCAGGCCGGTATTTGCAGAACTAGGTAGCTGTCGCCCTCCAGGGGAAGTCATGGTTGGTCTTGTGACGATGTCCGAGCCTTCTCCTGAGCATGAGACGGACTCCTCGGTCCCCGCCATGACCGGCGACTATGTCGAGCGTGCCCTGCTGGCCGCCCGCGATCTGATCGAGTCCACGGTCACCCGGCACCGGCGGGAGCTGGCCCAGGACTCCTGGGCGGGGAAGGCCCTCGGGCAGGTGCCGCTCGCCGAGGTCGTCGACACGCTCGTGGACGGGGCCGAACGGACCGTGAGCGTCGTCCTGTCGGGCGGCGAGGAGCAGTCGGAGGTCGTCTGCTCGGCGCTCGCCCGGCCCGCCCGGGGCGGCCGGGGGCGCCGCGCGGTGCGGCTGCTGTGTCTGCCGCGGGCGCTGGACGCGGCTCGGGTGCGGGCGCTGGCGCGCACCGATCCGCGCTGCGAAGTCCGCGTCTGTGACGGGGAGTTACCGGAAGCGCTGTTCGTCGACGGCCAGATCGTCTACGTACGGAACGAACCGCCGGACCCGGCGCGGGGCGGCGGGCGGCAGGCGTCGCTCGTCGAGGATCCCGCCGCGGTGCAGGCCCTGGAGCTGATGTTCGCGGGGACCTGGGGGAACGCCGTGGCGCTCGAGGACTATCCGCGGCTGGGCGGGCGGCTGTGCCCCACGTCCACGCGGCGCATCCTGGAGTGCCTGCGCACGGGCCACACCGATGAGGTGGCGGCGCGCGACATGCAGGTGTCCCTGCGGACCTACCGCCGGTATGTCGCGGAGATCATGCGGGAGCTGGGGGCCGGATCCCGCTTCCAGGCGGGGGTGCGGGCGGTGGAGCTGGGGCTGCTGCCGGACCGCTGACCCCCTCTTCACCCGTGGCGCCCACGGTCGGAACCCACGACCCATAACCCAAAACCGACAGCGCATGGCACTCGAGACCTTGACCACGTCGCGAGGCAGGAATGACGACATGAAGGATCCCGGTGATCCGGGGGACGTTCTGGAGCGGACGTTACGGGAGGTGCGGGCCCTCATCGAGGCCACCGTCGTCGAACACCGGGCCCGAAGAACGAGAACGGGGCAGTTCACCCAGGTGGGCATGGCGGACGGGGCGTTCCTGGCCGCCGCCGAACAGGTGATCACCAAGGCCCGGGGGCGGGTGGACGCCGTGTTCCCGGAGGCGCCCGGCCGGATGGCGGCGGCGCACGCGGCGCTCACCGCCCTGCTGCTGAACCTGGACGACGACGCGGTGCGGGTGCGGGTGCTGCGCGGCCGCGCCGGTCCCGCGGGTGGGTCGGGCGGCGGCGCGGGCGGCGGCGCCCCGGTGGGCCCCGCGCCCGTACCGGCGCCCATCCCGGGCCCCGCGCCCCCGCCCGCGCCGGTCCCGGCGCCCGACCCCGAAGCCGGGCCCGACCCCGCGGCCGCACCCGGGCCGGAGGCGGCTGACGAGCCCGCGTCCGCGCCCGCGCCCCGCCCCGCGCAGGTCCGGATCGCCCCGGTGCCCCTGCCCACGGCCGTGATCGCCGACGGCCGGACCGCACTGGTGTGCACGGAGTCGGCGGACGGGCGGCACACCTCGGTCATCGAGGACCAGGTGGTGGTCGGCTCGCTGTACGGCATGTTCCGCTCCATCTGGGCGGGCGCCACCCCCGCCCCGCGCCCGCTCGACTTCGGCAACCGCGCCCGTACGGAGATGGTGCGGCGGGTGCTGGCGCGGCTGCGGGACGGGGTCACCGACGAGGCGGCCGCCCGCGATCTGGCGATTTCCGTGCGTACGTACCGCCGCTATGTCACCGGGATCCTGGAGCTGCTGGACGCCAACTCACGCTTCCAGGCCGGGGCGCGCGCCTCCGAGCTGGGCATTCTCGGGGACCGCTGAGGAGATGGCAGGAAGTCCGGCCTCGGAATTGTTTCGTTTTCCCATCGACATTGTGAACCGGTGTGCGCTGGGGATAGGTTGCACGCGGGCGTGCCGCGATCTGGCAACCGCCGGTAATACAAGGGGATTTGGGGATGGGTGAGGGGTACGGGAGCGGTACGGCGGCCACGGCGGTGGCGCGCGGTGAGCCGGAGGCGGTGACGCCGCGGCGCGAGCCGCATTTCCCCCGGCCGCCGCGGGTGGATAAGACCCGCGAGAGCGGCGGCGAGCGTCGCACGGGGGCCATGTTCCGGGGAGTGCTTCCGCCACTCGTATTCGGGCTGGCACTGCTTCTCGTCTGGGACGTCGTGACCCGTACCGGAGCGGTGGCGGAGTTCTACCTTCCGAAGCCGGTGGACTTGGCCCGGTATTTCATCGACCAGGTATTGCACGATTCCCTTGTCGACTACACCTGGGAAACCGTGCGAGAAGCACTGGCCGGAAGCGGTATGGGAATCGGAGTGGCGCTGCCGCTCGGCTATCTCATCGCCCGCAGCGACCTGGCGGCCGCTGCGCTCCAGCCGTACATCGCCGCGTCGCAGGCCGTGCCCGCGGTGGCGCTGGCCCCGCTGCTCGCGCTGTGGCTCGGCTACGGACTGCTGCCGATCGCGGTGCTGTGCGCGCTCCTCGTCTTCTTCCCCATCCTCGTCAACACCGTGCTGGGGCTGCGCGGCCTGGACCCCGAGGTACTGGGTGCCGCCCGCGTGGACGGCGTGGGGTGGTGGGGCATGCTCTGGTACATCGAGCTTCCGCTCGCCCTGCCCAGCATCCTCGCCGGGGTGCGCAACGGGCTCACGCTCTCCATCACCGGCGCCGTCGTCGGGGAGTTCGTCATGGGCGGCGACGGCCTGGGGCAGCTGCTGTCCGTGCAGCGGCAGGCGGCCGACACGATCGGCCTGTTCTCCACACTCGTCATGCTCGCCCTGCTCGCCGCCGGTCTGTACGGCGTGGTCCGGCTGGTCGAGCGGCTCGCACAGCGTGACTGACCGGTGAGCGGCCGGTCGCATCCGATTCACGAGTCGATTCTCGAGGAGAAGTACGTGCGTTCTGTGCAGACGACCATGAGGGGCGCCCTCAGACAGCGGGTTCTGGGGGCGGCTCTCGTGTCGGTGGTGGCCGCGGCCACCCTGACCTCATGCGCCGAGGAGCCGAAGGACGCGGAGGGCAAGGGCGGCAAGAGCATCACCGTAGGGCTGACCTACACCCCGAACATCCAGTTCTCGCCCTTCTACGTGGCCGCCGAGAAGGGCTACTACAAGGACGCCGGGCTGAAGGTGACGCTACGCCACCACGGCGCGTCCGAAGACCTCTTCGGGGCCCTGTCGTCGGGCAAGGAGGACGTCGTCTACGCGGGCGGCGACGAGATGCTCCAGGCGCGCGCCGCCAAGAATCTGCCCGTCGTGGACATCGCGACCTTCTACCAGAAATACCCCGTGGGCCTGATCGTGCCCAAGGACTCCGCCATCAGGAAACCGGCCGACCTCAAGGGCCGGAAGATCGGTACACCGGGCCCCTTCGGCGAGACGTATTTCGGTCTGCTGGCCCTTCTCAAGGAGGGCGGACTTTCCCCGAAGCAGGCCAAGATCCAGAACATCGGATTCACCCAGCAGGCGGCCCTGACCGGAAACAAGGTCGAGGGCGTGATGGGCTATCTCAACAACGACGCCATTTCCTTCGAGGAGGCCGGCAAGGAGGTCCGGGCGATTACGCTCGACTCCGGCGACAAGGGTGATCCGCTGGTCGGGGTCGGTCTGGGCGCCAAGAAAGACGTGCTGGAGAAGCGCGGCGACGACATGAAGAAGTTCGTCGCGGCGTCGCTGCGCGGGCTGCGCTACGCGATGGACAACCCGGACGACACCATCAAGCTCAGCGAGAAATACGTACCGGGGCTGCGCGGCGAAAAGCAGAAGAAGAACGCGATGGCGGTCCTCAAGGCCACGATGCCGATGATGAAGACGGACCAGGGCGAGGTCGGCGTCAACGACCCGCAAACCTGGACCCGGATGGCCGATTTCATGTACGACCAGGGGCTGTTGGAGAAGACGGTCAGCCCTGAGGACGCGTACGACAACGGCTATCTGCCGAAGTCCTAGCCGCTCCGATCGACCGCGGGAGGGACGGCCGCCGCACGCCGGTGCAGTGCGGCGGCCACCGCGAACGCGGCCCCGGCACCGGCCGCGAGCGCGGTCCAGCTACCCGTCGCCGAGAGGTGGGCGACCACGAACAGCCCGATCGGCGGCCCGGTCGCCGTGCCCAGGTTCCAGGCGAGGGAGGCCAGCGCGCTCGCCCGCCCCACGGCCGCCTCGCCGGACCAGCGCAGCAGCAGCGGATAGAACGCCGAGGAATACGTCAGCTCGCCCGCCGCGAATACCACCGCGAACGCCAGCAGCAGCCCGTAGCGGAGGACCGGCGCGGCCCCGTCCCCGGCCAGCGCCGCGCCGAGCCCGCAGCCGAACGCCGCCACCCACAGCACCGGCCCTGCGGCCAGGCTCACGGTCTCCGGCAGCCGCTCCAGCCAGCGGCTCAGGAGTGGCTGGAGGGCGACCAAGGCGAAGGAGTTGGCCGCCACGACGGTGCTCACCCAGCCCAGGGTGACGGCCATGTCGTCGTGCAGGAGCAGCGGCACCGTGGCCTCGATCTGGGTGAAGCCGACGATGGCGAAGAGGGCCTGGGCGACGATCAGCAGCGCCATGGGGCGGGCGCGGAGGAGCGTGCGGTACGTGGTCCCGTCGGCGGCCGGGGCTTGCGCCGGGACGGCCTGGCTCGTGGTGCGGGGACGTACGTACCAGATCGCCGCGATCAGGGGGAGCGCGGCCAGCGCGTTGGCCAGGTACAGCCAGCGGAGCGTACCGGTCGGAGTGTGCGCGCCCTGGAGCGCGAGCCCCGCGGCCACCGAACCCACCCCGATGCCGACGTTGTTGACGATGTGCCGGACGGAGAACGCGGTACGGCGGCCGCTCTCCGGAACGGCCGCGTCCACGATCCCCACGATCGACGCGTAGAACAGCCCGAAGCCCACGCCCACGCACGCCCCCGAGGCGAGCACCAGGGAGGTGGTGTCGGCCGGGGCCAGCATCCCGTACCCGGCGGCGAGCGCCGCCCCGCCCAGCACCCCCACCCGGTGCGGCCCGCGCCGGTCGGCCAGCGGGCCGCCGACGAGGGCCGCGGCGAAGCTGGCCACGGCCATCGCGATGAAGTACCCGCCGGCGGCCCGGGCGCCGAGGCCCAGCAGCCCGCTGATGTAGATCGCCGTGAACGGGAAGCACAGGCCGTTGCCGAGGGTGGAGACCAGCAGCGCGCCCATGAGCAGGGCGAAGCGGTGTCCCAGGGGTTCCCGTTTCATGGGGTGAGCGCGGCGCGCAGCGCGAGCAGCTTCTCGACCGCCCCCAGGTCGTACGGGGCGGGCAGCGACAGCACGAGGTGCACCGCCCCGGCCTCCGCGAACCCCTCGGCCAGCGGCAGTTGGTCCGGGTTGACCATGACCGTACGGGCCACCTGCCCGGGGTCGCGGCCGACCCGCTCGCACCACTCGTCCAGGGCCCGGTTCAGCTCACGGAACTCGGCGACCGGGTCGGTGGCGGCCCAGCCGTACCAGTTCCACCAGTCCGCCTCGCGGGCCACCAGCTCCAGGGTGCGGCGTCTGCCCGCGCCGCCGATCAGCAGGGGCAGGGGTCCCGCCGGGCCGGGGTTGAGCTTGGCCAGCCGCTCCTTGACGGCCGTGATGGAGGCGGCGAACGCGTCCATGCGCCCGGCCGGGCCGGGGAACGGTATGCCGTACGCGGTGTGCTCGGCCTCGAACCACCCCGCCCCCAGCCCCAGTACCAGCCGCCCGCCGCTGAGCTGGTCCACGGTGCGGGCCATGTCGGCGAGCAGGTGCGGATTGCGGAAGGCGGTGCAGGTGACGAGGGGGCCGATGGTGGCGTGCCGGGTCTCGACCGCCATCGCGGACAGCAGCGACCAGCACTCGTAGTGGGTGCCGCCCGGGTCGCCGGTGTGCGGGAGGAAGTGGTCCCAGGTCCACAACGAGTCGACGCCGAGGGCGTCGGCCTGCCGCCAGGCGGCGCGGAGTTCCTGGATGCCGGTGTGCTGGGGGTGGAGCTGGACGCCGATGCGCACGGTGGTCCCTTCGGTTGTTGTTCCCCACCCCGCCCCTTCCCGGCCCAGGGGCCCCGCCCCTGGACCCCGCCCCCGCCGGACGGGACCCGGGCGACGGTCCGCTCCTGCGGGGCGGTGCCGCCTGCCCGGCGCCGGGCGGCGGGGGCGTGCGGCCGGTGCTGCGTGGTGGGCCCCGCCCCTGCCGGGTGGCCAGGGGGACGGCCCGCCCCTCCGGGGCGGTGCTGCGTGGTGGGGTTGCGTGTCTCGTGTCGGGGGCGGGGCTGTGCCCGGGTGGCGGGGCGTTGCGTCTGGCCCCGCGTGCTTGCTGTCGGCGGACCCGGGGCGTGTGCCCTGGGTCCGCAGGGGCGGGGGCCGCCCCTGCCGGGTGGGTACGGGCGACGGTCCGCTCCTCCGGGGCGGGGGTCGCGTGTTCGGTGCCGCGTGGCGGGGCGTGCCGCCCGTTCGCCGGGGTCCGCTCCCGCCGGGGGGCGAGGGGCCCGGTGCCGGGCGGGTGGGCCGTATGTCCGGTGCCGTCGGAACGGGGCGTGGGCCGCGGGGCGTCCGTGGCCCACCGGTTGCCGTGGCTCACGGGACCGCCGGGGCTACGGGGTGACGACCACTCGGTAGACCGGGGTCTCCGAGGCCTGCTTCAGGGCCTTCTCCACCTCGTCCAGGCCGTACCGCGCCGTCACCAGGCCCGCCAGGCGGGACGCCAGCGAGCCCCCGCGGAGGAGTTCGGCGGCTGTGCGCCAGTCGGACGGTTCGTGGCTGAAGGAGCCCGTCACGGTGAGCTGGCGGCGGTGTACCTCGTACCCGGGGAGTTCGGCGGGCGGGCCGTCGGGGGCGCCGCCGAAGAGGACGATCGTGCCGCCGTCGGCCACGGCGGCGAGCGCGGCGGCGATGCACTCGGCGCTGGCTATGGTGACGAACACGAGGTCGGCGGCGGGGAGTTGGCGCACCTCCTCCGGGCGTACGGCCGTGTCCGCGCCCGCCGCCGCGACCGCCGTGCGGCGCTCCTCGTCGCGCTCCACGACCGCGACCCCGCGCGCCCCCAGCTCACGGGCCACGGCCAGGTGGAGGTGGCCCATGTACCCGGCGCCGATGACGGTCACCCGGTCCCCGGCGCGGAAGCCGCCGCGGCGCAGGGAGTGGACGACGCAGGCGAGCGGTTCGCCCATGGCGGCGACCGCCGGGTCGGTGTCGCCGACCGACCAGACGCGGGAGGCGGGGAGCACGATGTGGTCGGCGAGTCCGGCGCCCATGGCGATCGCGCCGTCCGCCTCGCGCACCCGGCCCTGGAGGGCGACGCAGATGGCGGACTGGCCGCGGCGGCAGGCGCGGCAGGCGCCGCAGCGGGGGAGGCCGTCGAGGGTGACGAGGGAGCCGACGGCGGGCATGTCCTCAAGTCCGGCGGCGGTGGCGCCGACGCGTTCGACCCAGCCGGAGATCTCGTGTCCGGCGGCGGCCGGGTAGACGGTCATGCGCCCGGCGTACAGATTGGCCTCCATGGTGCAGATGCCGCACGCCGCGATGCGGACCAGCACTTCCGAATCCCCGACGTCGGGCACGGGTATCCGTCTTAACTCGACCTCGCCTGCCGCGGTGATGACCGCTGTACGCATGGGAACAGCCCTCCGGAATACGGACGTTGTGCCGGGAGGCTATGCCCGTACCCCCGGGGAGGCAAGGAAAGGATCACGGGGCCGTAAGCGGGCTCGTAAGCGGGCTCCGTAAGCGGGCTCAGCGGGCGCCCTCGGCGTACGTCGCCCGCCGGAACGTCCACCAGATGATGACCGCGCCCACCGCCGCGGCGATGGCGCCGACCACGGCGGCGACGTGCATGGCGTGCACGAATCCCTGGTCGGCGAAGTCGGACAGCCGCGGCATCCGCAGCCGCCCGGCGATGAGGCGGGTGGCCTCGGGGGACTCCTCGGCGGCACCGGCGGCGCCCGGCGGCAGATCGCCCAGCTTGGGGCTGATCTCGCCGCGGTAGACACCGGCGAGGATGGAGCCGAGGACCGCGACCCCGAGGACGCCGCCGATCTGCCGCATCGCGTTGTTGACGGCGGACCCGGCGCCGGTGCGGTCGGCGGGCAGGACGGACATGATGGCCTCGGTGGTGGGAGCCACGGCGGCGCCCATGCCGAGCCCCTGGAGGATGAGGAAGACCCAGAACAGGCCCAGCCCGCTGTGCTCGTCGAGGAAGACGTACGCGAAGAAGCCGGTCGTGGCGATGAGCATGGCGACGGTGACGACGCGGCGCACCCCGTACGCCCGCACCAGCTTCGCCGACAGCGGCGCGCCCAGCAGCACGCCGATCGCGACGGGGGCGATGGACAGCCCGCACTCCAGCGGGGTCTGCCCGTGGACGCCCTGGAGATAGAAGCTCGTGTAGTACATGGAGCCGTTGAGGCCGAAGAAGGTCAGCATCACGGCCACGCTCGCGCCGGTGAACCGGCTGTTGCGGAAGAGCCGGACGTCGAAGCTGGGGTTGGCGACCCGCAGTTCGACCAGGACGAACACCAGGACGAGGACCGCGCCGACGGCGAACGCGCTGAGAATGGCCGGATCGTTCCAGTCGTTGCGGTGGCCGCCCTCGATGACGGCCCAGACGATGGCGAAGAGGCCGACGGTGGAGAGCACCACGCCCAGCGGGTCGAACTTCTGCCGCACCTTGGCGGCCGCGCCGGGCAGGAACACCAGCGAACCGGCCACGCACAGCACGACGATCGGCACGTTGACGAGGAAGACCGACCCCCACCAGAAGTGGTCGAGCAGCGCCCCGCTGAGCATCGGCCCGGTGGCGATCGCGATGCCGCTGGAGCCGGACCAGATGGCGATGGCGGTCGCGCGGTGCCGTTCGTCGAAGACCTGGGCGATCAGTGCGAGCGTGGCGGGCATGATCAGGGCGCTGCCGATGCCCATCGCCCCGCGGGCGACGATGAGTTCGGTGGCCGAGCCCGCGTACCCGGCCCAGGCGGAGGCGCCGCCGAACACGAGCATGCCGGTGAGCAGCAGATTGCGGTGGCCGTAGCGGTCGGCGAGCACCCCGCCGGTGAAGAGGAGTACCGCGAAGACCAGCGTGTAGGAGCTGATGCTCCACTGGAGCTGGTTGGGGCTGGCGCCGAGCCCCTCGTCCGGGTCGGCCAGTGTCTTGAGCGCGACGTTGAGGACCGTGTTGTCGAGCCATACCGCGAGTTGGGAGAAGACCAGCACCGCGAGAGCGAGCCATTGGCGGCCGGTGGGCGACTCTTCGGCGCCCGCCGGTGCCGTGTCGGTGATCGCGGTGTTCTGTGCAGCCATGGGGGCGGCGCCTTTCGGGGACCACTGAAGGGTGGGGGGTCCGCGCTCGTACGGCAAGGGACGGCTTGCTGGCTCAAGGCTTGCTGGCTCAAAGAGGAAGTTACCAATCTGCCGAGGCGGGGCGCAGCCCCTTGACCCCGTTGGAGGGTCTTCCTCCGCTGAAGGGCGATGATATTTACCCCGCTGACGGCCCGTTGAGCCATGATGTTCCTTGCCGTTTCGGCAGATGGCTCGTTACTGTGCCTCGATCGGGGAACGGGGGGTGTCCTTTGAGCCATTTTGGAATTCAACCAAATGACCGTACGCCTATTGAGGGTATCGACGGTATTGACGGCGCGACGGGCACAAGGAGAGCGGTTCGTATGGAGCCGGAAGCCAGGTCGGACAACCTGGAGGAGGCCCTCGGCCAGGCGTTACGGCTGATCGAGTCCGCCGTGACCCACCACCGCCGCGGCGTGCTCGCCTCGGCGACCGCGGAACTGCCGGTGGACGGCGAGGTCGTGGCGGGGTGGGTGGCACGGCTGGTGCTGCGCGCCCAGCGTGACGTGATCTGGAGCCTGCCGGAGGTGACTTGCGAGGACCATGCACGGCTGGTCGCGCAGACCCTCGCACAGCTGTCCGGCAAGGGCGTGCGGATCCGGATGCTGTGCCCGCCGCGGGTGATCCGCGGGGCGATGTGGCAGCGCACGGTCGGCACGGTGCCGCGGCTGGAGGTGCGGGTGTGCGGCTCCGCGCAGCAGGAGCTGGTGGTGGTCGACGGGGCGGCGGTGATCGCACCCGAGCGCTCCCCGGGCGACCCCGGCGGCTCCCGCGCCTCGATGATCCAGAACTCGACGGTGGCCGCGATGCTGCACCGGCTGCTGTGCGGGATGTGGGACACCGCGCAGCGCCCGATGCGGCCGCTGTCGTTCGAGGGCGGGGCGCGCGGCCGGGTGCTGCGCGAGGTGCTGACGCTGATGGCCGAGGGCTACAAGGACGACGCGGCCGCCCGGAAGCTGGGGCTCTCGGTGCGTACGTATCGGCGCTACGTGGCGGACATCATGCGGGACCTGAACGTGGAGTCGCGCTTCCAGGCCGGGGTGCGGGCCGTGCGCGCGGGGCTCATGGAGGCGGAGCGCGACTAGTCGACTGCTGTGACGGGTAGTCGGGTAGTCGGGTTCAGGCCGATTTGCGCGGTCTGCGGGCATCACCGTGGCAGCTTGCTGCAGATTGGGCATCCTGACGTTCCGGTAACCGGCTGCGCAGTGCAGCTTTATGACAGCCGTGGTTGTCGTGCGGTTGGGTTCACGGGCGGTGTGACAGGTAGTGGACTCGGGGCTTGTCGCCCCCCGAACCGCCGCATAGCGTCATCGTCAGTCGTCGCTTTGCCCATGCCGAAAATGGAGGTGCGCGGTAATGGCCGCCATCGTCGAAGAGCGTCGGGAAACCATCAAGGAAATCGTTACGGATATCCTTGAGATCGACCCGGACGAGGTCACCGAGACCAGCCTCTTCAAAGAAGAGCATGACGCGGATTCGCTGCGTGCCATTGAAATACTTGCGGCGCTCGAAAAAACGTTCAACGTGGTCATCGACCAGTCCGAGCTGGGCCGGATGGTGAACCTCAAGGGCGTCTACGAGGTTGTTTCCGACGCGGCCGGCTGGTGACGGGACCCTCGGCGGACTCCTCGGAAGGCAGGGCGATATGCGTGGTGAGTCGGGTCGCAGGGTCGTCGTCACCGGTCTCGGGGCGGTGTCCGGCATCGGCATCGGCACCGCGGAATTCCTCGCCGGACTGCGCGCGGGGAAGAGCGCGGCACGGCCGGTCACCGCGTTCGACACCGAGGGTTTCGAGCATGCGATGGCATGCGAGGTCCCGGACTTCGAACCCGGGCGGTGGATCCACCGTCTGGACATAGGGAACCTGGGCCGGGCGAGCCAGTTCTCGGTGGCGGCGGCCCGTATGGCGGTGGCCGACGCCGGTATCGCGGAGGACGCGTTGCGCGCCGTCCCGTCCCTGATCTCCATCGGCACCACCGACGGGGAATCGGGCGACCTGGACCAGCTGGTCGAGACGGAAGTCGACCTGGGGCCCGAGCGGATGGACCCCGCCGTTGCCCGCCGGGTGCCCGCCGGGCGGCTTTCGGCCGTCATCGCCGAGGAGTTCCGCTTGAGCCGGACGGAGGCGGTCACCCTCCCCACCGCGTGCGCGGCGGGCAACTACGCCATCGGCTACGGCTACGACGCGATCCGCGGCGGGGACGTGGAGGTCGCCCTGTGCGGCGGCGCCGACGCGCTGTGCCGCAAGACCTTCACCGGCTTCTACCGGCTGGGCACGATAGCGCCGGAGCGCTGCCAGCCCTTCGACAAGGACCGCAAGGGCATCCTCACCGGCGAGGGCGCGGGCGTCCTCGTCCTGGAGAGCCTGGAATCGGCGCTGGCCCGCGGCGCCCGCATCTACGCCGAAGTCCTCGGCTACGGCCTCAACTGCGACGCGGACCATCCCGTCGCCCCCAACCAGGACAGCGTGGCCCGCTGCATGCGGCTCGCCCTGGACGACGCCCGGATCAAGCCGGAGGAGGTCGACTTCATCTCCGCGCACGGCACCGGCACCCGGGCCAACGACATCACCGAGGCCCGCGCCATCCGCCAGGTCTTCGGCGACGCCGCCCCGCCGCGCACCGTGTCCATCAAGTCGATGATCGGCCACTCCATGGGCGCCGCCGGGGCGCTCGCCTCCATCGCCTGCGCGCTGGCCCTCACCGAGGGGTTCATCCCGCCGACCATCAACCACGTGGAGACCGACCCGGAGTGCGGTCTCGACGTCGTACCGAACGAGGCCGTGGACGCCGAGCTGAGGGTCGTACAGAACAACGGGCTCGCCTTCGGGGGCAACAACGCCGTGGTGATCTTCGGCAAGCGCGGCACGGACTGGAATTAGGACATGAGTCAGCTGGTGACCGGCGCGGGCGCCGTGGTGAGCGTGGGCGAGGGCGTCGACGAGGTCTTCTCGGCCCTGTGCGCGGGCACCAGCGGACTCGGTGAACTGCGCGGCTTCGACCCGGACCGCTACCGGGGGCGGCACGCGTACGAGATCGACGACCGGCCGGGACCCGGCGCCGACGTGCCCGGCCGGGCCACCGCCTGGCTGCTGCGCGCCGTCGGGGAGGCGGCGCGGCAGGCCGGGCTCGGCGAGGACCTGAGCGGGGTGCCCGTCCTCGTCGGCACCGGGCTGCGCGAGCTGCGCTCGGCGGAGCTGGCCTGGCGCGACGGCACCGCGTTCGACACCGGCGGGCGGCTGCACTTCGGCACCGCACTGCGAGAACGTTTCGGCGCGGAGCGCACCCACACCTTCGCGGGGGCGTGCTCGGCCTCGCTGTACGCCCTCGCCCTCGGCAGCGACCTGCTGACCACCGGCGCCGAGGACACCGTGATCGTGGCCGGTGTCGACACCCTCACCGAGTCCATGTACGGGCTGCTGGACCGGGTGAACGCCGAACCGCCCGACCGGGTCCGGCCGTTCGACCGGGAGCGCCGCGGGGTGCTGATGGGCGACGGCGCCGCCGCGGTGGTGCTGCGCCGGGAGGAGTCCGGCGCGCGCTCCGGCGCGCTCGGCAGACTGCGCGCCGTCAGCATGAACTGCGACGCCCGCCACGTCACCGCGCCCGACGCGCAGGGCATCGTGCGGGCGGTGCACGAGGCCCAGCAGCGGGCGGGCGTCACCCCCGGCGAGATCGACCTGGTGCTGCTGCACGGCACGGGGACGCACCTCAACGACAGCGCGGAGGCGACCGCCATCGCCGAGGTCTTCGGCGCGGACGTGACGACGCCGCTGATGACCGCGATCAAGTCCATGACCGGCCACACCTCGGGCAGTTCGGGCCTGGTCAGCCTGATCGTCGCGCTGAAGTCGCTGACCTCGGGCCGGGTCCCGCCGACCCTCGGCCTCACCGACCCCCTCCCCGAGGCGGCCGATTTCCGGTTCGTCCGGGAGCCGTTTCCGGCCGATGTGGAGGGGCTGCGGTTCGCCCAGATCGACGCGTTCGGGTTCGGCGGGGTCAACGCCGTCGCCATAGTGGAGAGGGCGGCCCCATGAGTGAGCTGCGGGCGCCCGGCACCGTCGTCGTCTCCGGGGTCGGGATGGCCCTGCCCGGCGCGGACACCCCGGACGCGCTGCTGCGCGGCGCGCACGCCCCCGGGCGCGCGCCCGGGCCGTTCGACACCGGTGCCCGCATCGGCCGCCGCGGGCACCGCTACAAGGACCGGGCGACCCAACTCGCCCTGTGCGCCGCGCTCGACGCGTTACGCGACGCCGCCCTCGTCCCCGCCGACAGCGCCGGCAGCGCCGATGGGGAGGGGCTGACCGTCCCGGGCGACACCGTCGGCGTGGTGGCCAGCTCCAACCTGGGCAACCTCGACACCGCGTGCCTCACCGCCGCCGCCATCGCCGAGGATTCGGCACGCTCCCTGAGCCCCATGAGCCTGCCCAACGCCTCCAGCAATGTGATCGCCTCCTGGGTCGCCATCCGGCACGGGCTGCGCGGCCCCAATCTGATGCTGTGCAACGGACCGACGTCCGGCCTCGACGCCGTCCACTGGGCGGCGACGCTCGTGGCCGCGGGCCGCGTCCGCCGCGCCCTGGTGGTCGGCGTCGAGACCCACAACGCCGTCGTGGAGGACCTGCTCGCCCGCCCCGCCGACGACCTGCTGGACGGCGCGGCCGCCCTCGTCGTGGAGGGCGCGCGCTGGGCGGAGGAGCGCGGGGCGCGCGCCGTCGCCGTCCTGGGGCCGTACGAGCGCCGGGCGGGGCTCGCGGGCTGCGTCCGGGCGCTGCTGCCGGAGGGCGGCGAGGGGCCGGGCGTCTGGTTCACCCCGGAGCGCTACGAGGAGCCGAGCGCCGACATCGGCGCACCCGTGCCCCCGGCCGTACCGCGCCACGACGTCACCACCGCCGTGGGCCGCGCCTCCGGCGCGCTCGGCGTCCTCCAGTGCGCCGCCGCGGTCGGCTGGCTCCGCACGGAAGGGGCCGGAGCCGGGGCGGGCGAGGCGCTGATCACCAGCGGCGACGACACGGCGGACGCCGTGGCCGGGCTGCTGCTGCGCGGGCCGGGCGCGCCCCCTGCCGAGGTCTCAAAGGTCTCGGAAGTCTCGGAGGTTTCGGAGGTCACGGAGGTCACGGAGGTCACGGAGGTTTCGGAGGTTTCCGGGTTTTCCGCGATTCCCGTGGTTTCTGCGAATTCAGCGAATTCAGCGATGGAGTGCACCTGATGAGAGCCGCCGCCCCGCCGATGTCGACGAAGGCCTTGCTGGCCGACACCACCACGGTGCGGCTGCGTCCGCGGTACGAGGGCTCCAACATCTGCACGTGGATCGGCTTCAAGCACGTCAATTACCTCGTCGAGGAGGCGGTGCTGGTCCACTTCGCCCGCTGCGGGGCGCCCGCCCGCCGGCTGTACGAGGAGCACGGCCTCGGGCTGGACATCGTGGCGCTGGACAGCCGCATCCTGCACGCCTTCCACATGGACGACGACGCCGAGGCCGAGGTGGTGCCGCACACCTCCGACGGCGATACGGCGCTCACCTTCCGGGTGACCCTCCGGGTCGTGCGCGACGGTTCCGTCCTCAAGGCCGTCACCGCCACGGTCCGGGTCTCGCTGCGCGCCGACTCGTATCTGACGGGGCCCGCCGAACCGCCCGGCGAGTTCGGCCGGTTCACGGTGGACCGGCTGGGCGAAGGGGCCTCCGCCGAGCCGCCCCGGGCGCTGCCGGGCGGCGGTGAGGACGCCGTACTGGCGGCGCTCACGGAGGGCCGTAACGCCCACGCCTGGAAGTGGAACATCACCTACCCCTACTGCCACTTCACCGAGCGGCTCCAGATGTCCGGCTATCTGCGGCTGATGGAGGAGGCCAAGGACCGCTTCGTGAAATCCCGCGGCATCTCCATCAAGACGCTGCTGGACGACCGCCGGTGGATACCCGTCGTGCCGCGCTCCTGGATACGCGTCACCGACGAGGCCCTGATGGAAGAGGACCTGTACACCGTCTACACGGTGGAGGAGATCTTCAAGGACCTCACCTACACCGCCCGCATGGACTGTTACGCGGTGCGCGACGGCGCCCTCACCCTCACCGCCACCGGCGGCATCGTGCACGGCTACGCACTGATCGAGAACCGCCGCGACTGGCATCTGGTCCCCTTCGACCAGCGGGTGCTGGACGCGCTGTCCGGAAAGTCGAGCGGCACCTGATGGACGACATCACGGTCACCGGAGTGGGGGCGCTGTCCCCGCTGGGCATGGGCGTCGACGCCTTCTGGCGCGGCATGCACACCGCGCGCACCGCCCCGTCCCGGGTGCCCGATCCGCTCGCCCGCATGGACCATCCGCGGATGTATCTGGTGCCCGATGCCGACGTGCCTGACGGGCCCGCGGAGTGGGAGGGGCTGCCGCTGGGGCGCGGCTCGCGGTTCGCGATCGAGGCGGCCCGGCAGGCGGCGGAGGACGCCGGGCTCTCCGCGTGGGGGAGCGTCGATCCGCGCCGGGTGGCCGTCGTGATCAGCAGCGGCATGGGCGACACGGAGCTGCACGAGGCGTGGTGGACGGGCAAGGCCCCGGACTCCGGCCGCTGGGCGCCCGTCTTCCCGGTCGCCTCGGTGGTCGGCGGCCTGCTCGGCGCGCGCGGCCCCAACACGTGTGTCAGCAACGCCTGTTCGGCCAGCGGTTACGCGCTGTCCGTCGCCGCCGACCTGATCCGCTCGGGCGAGGCGGACGTGGTGTTCGCGGGCGGCGCCGAGGCGTACTCGCGGGTCGCGCTCGCCTGCTTCAACCGGCTGGGCGCCATCGACCCCGAGCGCTGCCGCCCGTTCGCCGCCGACCGGCGCGGCACGGTCTTCGGCGAGGGAGCCGCCGTCCTCGTCCTGGAGTCCGCCGCGCACGCCCGCGCGCGCGGCGCCGGGCCCGGCTACGCCCGCCTCGTGGGCACCGGCTGGAGCTGCGACGCGCACCACGCGACCGCGCCCGAGCCCGGCGGCGGGCAGATCGAGCGCGCGATGCGCCGGGCGCTGCGCGAGGCGGGCGCGGGCGACGCGGGCGAGACGGGCGCGGGCGAGACGGACGGGAACACGGTCGGCTTCGTGGTGCCGCACGGCACCGGCACCGACCTCAACGACGTGGTGGAGAGCCGGGTGCTGGCCGCGGTGGCCCCCCACTCCCCGCTGTACAGCCTGAAGGCGCTCATCGGCCACACCGGCGGCGCGGCGGGCGCGTTCGCCGCGCTGGCCGCCGCCCTGATGCTGCACCACCGCACGCTGCCGCCGAACGTGCCCGTCGGGGCGGCCGACCCGGAGTGCGCGGTGCCGCTGCCGCCGGTGAGCACCCCGCTGAGTGGCGGATACGGGCTGGTCAACGCCTACGCGTTCGGCGGCAACAACATCTCCCTCGTCCTCGCGGAGGCCCGCTGATGGATCTCGTGGTCACCGGAGTGGGCGACGTGGACGCGGACGGCTTCGACTTCCGTGACGAGCTGGGCCGCCGCGGCTACAAGTACCTGCCCAGCGCCTCCCAGTACGTGCTGGCCGCCGCCAAGCGCGCCCTCGCCGACGCGGGCGAGGACGCCCTGACGGCGGCCGAACCCGAGCGCCGCGGCGCCGCGGTGGGCACCAACAGCGCGGCCACCGCCCTCCACCACGCCATGGACCGCACGGTCACCGGCGCGGGCGCGGGGGAGCTGAGCCCGGCCACCGCGCCCTACTTCTCCATCAACCTCTTCGGCAGCCGACTGGCCACCGAACACGACCTCAAGGGCTTCAACCTCACCCTCACCAGCCCCCGTATCGCGGGCCTGGAGGCGCTCCAGACCGGCGCCCGCGCCCTCGCCGCGGGCCGCGCCTCCCGGCTGCTCGCCGGGGCGACCGAGGAGGCGCTGCCGGAGGGCGAGCCGGGGGCGGAGACCTCGGAGGGCGGTGCCGTCGCGCTGCTGCTGGAGCCCGCGGCGGCCGTCGCGGAGCGCGGCGGACGGGCGTACGGGCGCGTCGGTGTCCGTACGTTCTTCCTGCCACCCGCCCTCGCCGCCTCGGCCAGCGGCGCCGGGGCGGCGGCGGAGGCGCTGGGGGATGCGCTCGCCGCCCTCGGCCACCGGCCGGGCACCCCGCTGACCGTCACCGCCGTCCTGGACGGCTCCCCGGTCGGCGAGGCGATGGCGCACGCTGTGGACGAGAGCGCCGAACGCGTCCCGGCGGGCGCGGGCTGCCTGGCGCCGATGGCCACTGTCGCCGCCGCCCTGCGGAGCACCCCGGACACCCCACACGCCGTCGTCACCGCGGCGGCCGAGGGAAACACCGCCGTCTGCCTGGTCACCCCGGGCGGCTCCGGCGGCACGGAAGCGAGCAGCCGATGAGCGGACGACGCGGACGACGCGAACGACGGAGGGCGAGCGGCCGATGATCACCTCACTCGAAGGATCCTGGTGCCTGGTGCTGGGCGCCTCCAGCGGCATGGGCCTGGCCATCGCGCACGAGATGGCCCGCGCGGGCGTGAGCATCCTGGGCGTCCACTTCGACACCACCGAAGGACAGCAGAAGGCGGCGGTCGCCCAGGAGGAGATGCGCGCGCACGGCGTCGAGGCGCACTTCTTCAACGCCAACGCCGCCTCCGCCCGCACCCGCGAGGAGCTGCTGCCGAGGTTCGAGGAGCTGACCGGCGGCACGGGCGTGCGCGTCCTGGTGCACTCCCTCGCGTTCGGCACCCTGCTGCCGTACGTCACCCCCGACGGCGGAGACAGCCTCACCTCCCGTCAGATGAACATGACACTCGACGTGATGGCGCACTCGCTCGTCTACTGGACCCAGGACCTGTTCACCGCGGGCCTGCTGCGCAAGGGCGCCAAGGTGTACGCGATGACCTCCGCCGGAGGCACCCGCGTGATGCCCCACTACGGCGCCGTCTCCGCCGCCAAGGCCGCCCTGGAGTCCCATGTACGCCAACTCGCCCTGGAACTCGCCCCGTCGGGCATCGCCGTCAACGCGCTGCGCGCCGGGGTCACCCCGACCCCGTCCATGGAACGCATCCCCGACAGCGAACGGCTCGCCGAGTACGCCAAGGACCTCAACCCGCACCGGCGGCTCACCCGCCCCGAGGACGTCGCCGAGGCCGTCTCGCTGCTGTCCCGCACCGACTCCTCCTGGATCACCGGCAATGTGATCGGCGTGGACGGCGGTGAACTCCTCACATGACGGACCACCTGCTGATCGAGAGCGGCGGCCCGCAGACCGGTCCCGCCTGCGAGCGCTTCGTCGGCGACGCGGTACGGCTGGCCGGGGGCGGCCACCGGGTGGTGCTGTTCCTCGTCGAGAACGGCGTCACCGCCGCCCTCCCCGGCGCCGCGCCCGGCATCGAGACGTTCCTGCGCGACGGCGGCGAGGTGTGGGTGGACACCTTCTCGGCCGCCCAGCGCGCCCTGCCCGCCGCCGATCTCACCGCCGACGTCCGCATGGTGGAGATGGACGACGTGGCCGCCAAGCTGCTGGAACCCCAGGTACGGGCGGTGTGGCACTGATGGCCCGGCCCATACCCGCCACCGACGTGCTGCTCAACCTCTTCGGCGCGCCCCACCAGAGCGACCTGGTCACCTCCGCGCTGCGGCTGGCCACCGCGCTGCTCGACCGCGGCGCCCGGGTGCAGATCTGGACCTGCGGCGACGCCACCGGGCTGACCAGCGCGGCCCTCGGCGACACCAAGCCGCGCGACCTCACCGACCTGGAGCGCCGCCATCCGTCGACCGCGCTGATCATCCGCGATCTGCTCGCCGACCACCCCGACCGGCTCTACTGGTACGTCTGCCGCTTCTGCGCCGACGACCGGGGCGCGGCCGACCAGATCCCCCAGGTCAGCAAGCGGTCCCCGTTCCTGTTCGCCGAACACGTCAAGGCGGCGGACAAGGCCCTGGTCATGGGGGTGTGCTGAACCATGCCGGAACAGGCGAGGCCGGAGCAGGCGCGCTGGCTGCTGATCATGGAGAAGGCGTACCGCGGATCGGTCGAGACCCAGTTCGCGGACGCCCTCTACGTCGTGCCCGATCTGCACCGGCAGAGCGGCGGGGGCTGCGATCTGGCGCTGCGCGGACCCGCCGTCGGCTACGCCGTGCGCACCGGCGCCCCCCAGCCGCCGCTGCGCCTCGGCGGGCGCACCCTCGACACCCTGCCCGATCCGCGCGCCTCCGTGACGAAGGTGCTCGACGCCGGGGTGACCGTGCTGGTCGAGGAGCCCGATCTGACCGCGCTGGGGCGCACCGCCGCCGACCGGCTGCTGCCCGGCGTCCAGGTGATCGAGGCGTACGGACTCGCCGCGCGCTGGCCCTCCTACGAACAGGTGTGGTTCCTGTGAGCACCCCGTCCGGCCCCCGGGCCACTACCGAAGGAGTACCGATGGTCAACGCTCCCGCCACGGTCGGCCCGGTCATCTCCGCCTGGACCGCCGTATCGCCCCTGGGGCTGCGGGCCGCGGACTTCAGCAGCGGTCTCGGGGCCGGCCGCGGCACCGGGAAGCCGCTGGACCCCGAGGAGTGGTCGGTGCCGTTCCGCGAGGCGTGCCTCGTGCCGGACTTCCACATCCGGGAGATCCTCGGCCGCAAGAACACCCGCTCCATGGACCGGGTCACCGGCCTCGCCGTCACCGCGATCCGCCATCTGCTCTCCGGTGAGCGGGAGGACAAGGCGGGGGACGGGGCCGGGCGGCTGCCGGGCGTGGGCGAGCACACCGGTCTCGCGCTCGGCACCAGCACCGGAAGCGCCCAGTCCATCATGGACTTCACCCGTGACTCTCTCGTCAGCGCCAAGCCCTTCTTCGTGGACCCGGCCCGCTTCCCCAACACGGTGATGAACTGCGCCGCCGGGCAGTCCGCCATCTGGCACGGACTCAAGGGCCCCAACGCCACCATCGCGGGCGGCAGGGCCGCCGGGCTGCTCACCCTGCGGTACGCGCTGCGGCTCCAGCGCGCGGGGCGCGCCCGCACCGTGCTGTGCGGGGCGGTCGAGGAGTTCACCTCCGCCCGCGCCTGGCTGGAGTGGCACACCCGCGCCGACGACGACGCGACGGCGGTGCTCGGCGAGGGCGCCGCGGTGTGGCTGCTGGAGACCGCCGACGAGGCGCGCGAACACGGCCGCGGCGGGCTCGCCGAGGTCGCGGGCGTGGAGTTCGGCTTCGCCGCGGCCCCGGCGGCGGCCCGTACGGCCCTCGCCGACGCCGTGACGCGGCTGCTGGACCGCACCGGCACCGCCCCCGGCGACGTGACGGTCCTCGCCGACTCCCAGGCGCCCGGCGCGGAGGGCGAGGCCGAGCGCGCCGCACTCGCCGACGTCCTCGGCGGCCACCAGCCGCCGCGGGTGGCGACGGCCGACGCGATCGGCGACACCTGCGCCGCCTCCGCGGCCTTCCAGATCGCGGCCGTCCTCGCCCTCGCCGAGCGCGGCGAGATCGCCCCCGGCAGCCCCGCCCTGATCACCACGGTCGACCGGGACGGCGTGGTCGGCGCCGCCCTGCTGCGGATCCGGTGAAGGAGCAGGGAGGGATGCGCGTATGACTGCCGAAGTCCGCACGGCGCTGGTCTTCCCCGGACAGGGCGCCCAGAAGGCGGGCATGGGCCGGGCGTGGCGGGACACCGCGTCCTGGCCGCTGGCGGCCGAGATCTCCGAGCACACCGGAGTCGACGTCGGGGAGCTGCTGCTGACGGCCGACGACGACACGCTGCGCCGCACCGACCTGGCCCAGCTCGCCGTCTTCGCGTACCAGGTGATCGTCCACCACGAGGCGGCCGCCGCCGGGCTGACGGGCGAGGTGGCCGCGTGCGCCGGGCACAGCCTCGGCGAGTACACCGCCCTGTACGCGGCCGGGGCGCTGCCGCTCGCCGACGCGGCGCGGCTGGTCGCCGCCCGCGGCCGCGCCATGCGGCGCAGCGCCGAGCGCGCGCCCGGCACGATGGCCGCCGTCGTCCGGCTCGACACCCGGGCCGTGGACGAACTGACCGGCCGGGTACGGGCGGAGGGACCACAGGTCTGGGTCGCCAACATCAACGCCCCCGGCAACCTCGTCGTCTCCGGCACCGCCGAGGGCGTCGACGGGCTCGCCGCACTGGCCGCGGACAGCGGGGGCAAGGTGATCCGGCTCGCCGTCGGCGGCGCGTTCCACAGCCCGCTGATGGCCGCCGCCGCGGACGAGCTGCGCACGGCCCTGGCCGCCGTGGAGTTCGCGCCCGCGCACACCCCCGTCGTCGCCAATGTGGACGCGACGCCCCACCGCGGCGGCGGGCGGTGGCGGGACCGCGAACTCGCCCAGCTCACCAGCCCGGTGCGCTGGGAGGAGAGCGTCCGGACCCTCGCGGGCGAGCTGGGCTGCACCCGGTTCGTGGAGCTGGGACCGGGACGCCAGCTGACCGGAATGATCCGCCGGATCGCGGCGGACGCGGCGACCGTCCCGGTCGAATCGCCCGCCGCGCTCGCCGCCCCGCAAGCCCCCTGAGCCCGAGACCGGAAGGAACCCCCATGGCCGACGCCACCGCCGCGCTGGACCTCGACGAACTGCGCACCTTCGTCGCGGAAGTCCTCGATGTGGAAGAGGAGGAGGTGACCGACGAGGCCGACTTCGTCAAGGATCTCGGCGTCGACTCGCTCATGGCCCTGGAGGTCATGGTCGAGCTGGAGAAGAAGTACGCGGTGAAGCTGGAGGAGAAGGAGATGAAGAGCATCACCACCCTCCGGAAGGTGCACGACCTGCTCGCGTCGAAGCTGGAGAAGTGAGGTGACGGCGACCGCGTGCGGACCGGTCGACGGCACCGTGGAGGTGGTCGACCCCGGGGTGCCGGGGGAGCGGCCCGCCCGCTGCGTGGCCGTGGTCGGCGGCACGGAGAAGGTGTTCGCCGGTCACTTCCCCGGCTTCCCGATCTTCCCCGGGGTGTGTGTCGTCGAGTACGTCCAGTGCGGCGCCCTCGCCACGCTGCCCGAGCCGGGGAGTGCCCTGGCGGCGGTCGAGTCCGCCCGCTTCCTCGGCCCGGTCTTCCCCGGCTCCACCCTGAGCTGTGCGTTCACCTGGTTACGGGACGACGCCACGGGCGGCTGGCGCTGCCGGGCCGAGGCCACCACCGAGCGCGGGCTCGCCGCCCGCGTCCGGCTGCGCTTCACGGCCCCTGCCGGACGGGAGGCCACCGGATGATCACCGTGGACCAGATCAAGCGGGTGCTGCCGCACCGCTACCCCATGCTGCTGGTCGACCGGGTCACCGAGCTGGTCCCGGGCGAGCGCGCCTCCGGGCTCAAGGCCGTCACCTGCAACGAACCCTGGTACGAGGCCGTACCCGACGACGCGCCCGCGGAGGCCTACCACTACCCCTGGACGGTGCTCCTCGAATCCTGGTGCCATGTGGCGGGGGTGCTGGTGGCCTGGGAGGAACCCAATCCGGATGTGCTGGAGGGCATGGCGATGCTGCTCGGCGGGGTCACCGACGCCGAGTACCACCGCCCGGTCCTCCCCGGTGACGTGGTGGAACACCACGTCCGGCTGGCCCGGCAGGTCGGGGAGACGTACATGTTCGAGGGAGAGAGCCTGGTCGGGGACGCGACCGTGCTCTCCGTCGGGCGGCTGGTGATGACGATGCGTCCGGCGGCCGAACTGAAGGACCCGGCAGGAGAGGTGACGTAACACCATGTCCGACGTGCACACCAAGGTGGCCCTCGTCTCCGGCGGCTCGCGCGGCATCGGTCGCGCGACCGTGCTGCGGCTGGCCCGGGACGGCTTCGACGTGGCGTTCTGCCACCAGTCCAGCCCCGAAGCGGCCCGCGCCCTGGAGGCGGAGGCGGCCGGGCTCGGCAGCGGCCGGGTGGTCGGGCGGCAGACGGACGTACGGGACGCGGACGCGGTGCGCGATCTCGTGGCGTTCACCGAGAACCGGCTCGGCCCCATCGACGTCGCGGTGGTGTCCGCGGGCATCGCGCGGGACAATCCGCTGCTGTTGATGAAGGACGAGGAGTGGCGGGGCGTCATGGAAGTCAACCTGGACGGCACGTACCACATATGCCGTTCGGTGGTATTCGGCATGATGAAACGCAAGTCCGGATGCATCATCAACATCTCCTCGGTGGCGGGCGTGCACGGCCATGCGGCACAGTCGAATTACGCGGCCTCCAAGGCCGGGATCATCGGCTTCACCAAATCGCTCGCCAAGGAGGTCGGTCGGTACGGCATCCGGGCCAATGTGGTCGCGCCGGGCTTCGTGGAGACGGATATGACGGCGGCGCTGTCCGAGAGTGTCCGCAAGGAGGCGGAGCAGAGCATCCCGCTGCGCCGCTTCGGCCGCCCGGAAGAGGTCGCCGACATGGTCGCGTACCTGGTCGGGGCGGAGTATGTGACCGGGGCGGTGTTCCAGGTCGACGGTGGCATCGTGATTTGAGCGAGTGAGCGAGTGAGCGAGCGGGTGGCGGTCGGAGCGATCCGAACGGTCCCGGTGAAGGGGGACGGACATGACGGCCAGGCGCAGTAGGGTGCCGCGCTTCTATTTCAATTTCCGCAGCCCGTACAGCTGGATCGCCTACCGTGATCTGATGGACCGCTTTCCGGATGTCGCACAGGTGGTGGAATGGCACCCCTGGTGGGAGCCGGACGCGGACGGCGAGCGCCGCATGGCCGAGCACCGGCGGTCTTTTCCGTACACGGCGATGTCACGCGACAAACATCTCTATATCCTTCAGGACGTGCGCCGTCTGACGACCGATCGCGGTCTCGCCGTCACCTGGCCGGTGGACCGGGACCCGGTCTGGGAGGTACCGCATCTGGCGTATTTTCACGCGCTGGACGCGGGCTGCGGCCCCGCGTACATCGAGCGGGTCTACCGGGCCCGCTGGCAGGAGGGCCGGGACGTCTGCGACCGCGAGGTCGTCGCGGACATCGCCACCGGCCTGGGATTTCCGGACGAGGCGGCGGACCGGCTGGCCCGCGCCGCCGACGACCCGGAACTGCGCGCCGGGCGCGGGCTCGGGGCGCTGCTGGACCTCAGCCGGGACGGGGCGTTCGGCGTGCCGTTCTTCACCCTCGGCTACGACAAGTACTGGGGCGTGGACCGGCTCCCGGCGTTCGCCGGGGCGGTCCGCTCCCGCGCCGCGCCGCCCCCCGTTCCCCTTGATCCTGAGCCACCGGCCGACGCGGACTTCGTGGCCGCCCGGTCCGGCGACCAGGGCCACGCCGGGGGATGCGGGTGACCGCCCCTACCCCCGCGTAGCCGTCATCCTTACGTACCCGCCCCTCTGCCCCACCGCACGGCACCGACCGAGACGAGACCGCCCTGACCGCCGACGGACACTCCACCCCCTCCCGGAGGACGCCGATGCCCGAGCCACCCCGGACGCCGGTGCGGCCACCCTCGCGGGGGTCCCGCGCCCTTGCGGTCGCGACGCTGCCGATAGCCCCGCTGTACGGGGCGTCGCTGGCGTATCTCGCCTTCCATCCGCGCAACCGGACCCAGCGGGAGCACCCCCGGGACCACGGGCTGCCCTGCACCGACCTGGAGATCCCGTTCGCCCGCCGCAAGCGGGTGCACGCCTGGCTCTGCCCCGGCTCCACGGAGAAGGTCGTGGTGCTCGCCCACAGCCTGGGGGCGGGCAAGGACCACAGCCTCGGCCACGCCAAGTTCCTGCACGACGCCGGGTACACGGTCTGTCTGTTCGACCACCGCAACCACGGGGCCAGCAGCGACGACCGGGCACTGTTCGGGCTCGGCGACCGGTTCGCGGGCGATGTCACCAAGGTGGTGTCCTGGCTGCGCGACAAGCAGGGGTACGGCACGGCGCGCATCGCCGTCTACGGCTTCTCCTTCTCCTGCTTCTCGGCCATGTGGGCGCTGACCCACGACGGATTCGAGTTCGACGCGCTGGTGTGCGACAGCGGGCCGGGGCACGACGTCCCGCCGCTGCTGCGCAAGTACCTGGAGGCGGAGGCGCTGCCGATGCCGCCCGCGCTGAGCGGCGAACCGTCCCGTTCCGTGGTGACCCGCACGTTGTGCGCCCTGGGTCCCGCCATGCTGCGCGCCCACTGGCCACCGCCCACGACCGGCAAGTTCGCCAAGATCCCACTGCTGTTCATGTCGGGCGAGCACGATGCGATCGTGCCGCCCTCCTCGGTGGACGCGCTGGCCGAGCGCTATGCCCAGGCCGAGACGCACGTCCTCCCGGGAGCCGAGCACCTGCTCGGGCTGCAAAGCGATCCCGAAGGCTACGCGAGCGTGGTACTGGGTTTCCTCAAGCGGGCCCTGGGATAGCAACGTGACCGTCCCCGCCGGACGGCTGAAGAGGGAAGAGAGAGCATGCAGAAGGTGCTCATCGCCAATCGTGGCGAGATCGCTGTCCGTGTTGCCCGTGCCTGCCGGGATGCCGGGATCGCGAGCGTAGCCGTCTACGCCGATCCGGAC
>NZ_JAIWIH010000037.1:0-68119 GCF_052851135.1 Streptomyces sp. BRA346
AGGCGCGGCAAGCGTCAGCTCCTCGACTCGGTCACACCCGACCTCGTCACCGGCCCGGATCGCCAACTCCACGAACGCCGTACCCGGCACCAGAACGCGACCCATCACCACGTGATCAGCCAGCCACGGATGCGAGGCCAACGACAGGCGACCGGCGAACACCACACCGTCCGAGTCGGCCAACGACACCGCCGCACCCAGCAACGGATGCTCAGCCGAGACCAGGCCGACAGCCCGCACATCGCCCGGAGCAGCCACAGCCGCAGGCCAGAAACGCTGCCGCTGAAACGCGTACGTAGGCAGCGCGACTCGCTGGGCGCCCGTGCCCGCGAAGAACGCCCGCCAGTCCACGGGCACACCGGTCACGTGGAGCCGCACCAGCGCCGCGACGGCAGCCGCCTCCTCCGGACGGTCCTTGCGCAGCACCGGCACCACCACGGCCTCCTCGGGCGCCGACTCCCGGGTCAGCGCCGACAGCACGCCGTCCGGGCCCAGCTCCACGAAGGTCCGTACGCCCTCGGCGCACAGCGCCCGGACGCCATCGGCGAACCGTACGGTCTCCCGCACATGCCGCACCCAGTACTCCGGCGAACACAGTTCGCCGACCGCGGCCACCGCACCCGTGAGATTCGATACCACGGGAACAGTCGGGTCGTGGAACTCCAGACCGGCCACTACAGCACGGAAGTCCTCCACCATCGGCTCCATCAGCGCCGAATGGAACGCGTGCGAGACCCGCAGCCGGTTCGACTTCCGCCCCTGCTCCGCCAGCCTTGCGGCCGTCTCGGCGACGGCGTCTTCGGCCCCGGCGAGCACCACCGACGACGGCCCGTTCACCGCCGCGACCGATACCCGATCGGCCAGCAGCGGCACGACCTCATCCTCGGTGGCCTGCACCGCCACCATCGCCCCGCCGGAGGGCAGCTCCTGCATCAGCCGAGCCCGCGCCGCCACCAATCGGCACGCGTCCTCGAGCGACAGCACGCCCGCGACGTGGGCGGCCGCGACCTCGCCGATCGAGTGCCCGCCCACGAAGTCAGGTGTCACGCCCCACGACTCGACGAGCCGGAACAGCGCCACCTCGACCGCGAACAGCGCGGGCTGCGCAACACCGGTCCGGTCCAGCGCCTCGGCGTCGTCGCCCCACATCGTCTCTCGTACGGGGCGATCGAGGTGGGTGTCCAGTTCCGCGAGTGCCGCGTCCAGAGCCTCGGCGAACACCGGGAAGCGGGCGTACAGCTCCCGTCCCATCCCGATACGCTGCGCCCCCTGGCCACTGAACAGGAACGCCGACTTTCCGGCGCCCCGCTCCGCTCCCCACTCGGAGCCGTGGACGAGTCCGGGCGCCGACTGGTCCGTGGCCAGAGCGGTCAGCCCGGCGATGATCTCGTCGCGGTCGGATGCGACGAATGCCGCTCGGTTTGCGAACGCCGACCGGGAGGTGGCCAGGGAGAAGGCGGTGTCGAGGACGCCGTGTCCGGCGTCGGCCCCGGTTGCGACATCGCCCTCCGTGGCGGCGTCGGCGCCCAAGGCCGACAGCAGCCGTGCGGCCTGTGCCCGCAGGGCGACGCGCGTACGTCCGGACAGCACCACCGGCACCACGTTCGGAAGGACGGTCGGCGCCACCGCCCGTGCCGCCTCCGATTCCGACTGCGAGTCCGGTGCCTGTTCGATGATCACGTGCGCGTTGGTGCCGCTGATCCCGAATGACGAGACGGCCGCCCGACGCGGTTCTCCCGTCCCCGGCCATGCGACGTTCTCGGTGGCCAGGCGCACCGCGCCCTGGGACCAGTCCACGTGGGAGGACGGAGTGTCCACGTGCAGGGTGCGCGGTACGGTGCCGTGCCGCATCGCCATGACCATCTTGATCACACCGGCGACACCTGCGGCCGCCTGGGTGTGGCTGAGGTTCGACTTGATGGAGCCCAGCAGCAGCGGACGGTTCTCGTCACGGTTTCGGCCGTACGTCGCCAGCAGTGCCTGCGCCTCGACCGGATCGCCCAGGGTCGTGGCCGTACCGTGTGCCTCGACGGCGTCGATCTGGTCGGCCGACAAGCGGGCGTTGATCAATGCCTGCTGGATCACCCGCTGCTGGGACGGGCCGTTGGGTGCGGTCAGGCCGTTGGAAGCGCCATCCTGGTTGACCGCGCTGCCGCGAACCAACGCCAGGACGGGGTGTCCGTTGCGCTCGGCGTCGGACAGTCGTTCCAGCACCAGTACGCCGATGCCCTCGGCCCAACCGGTGCCGTCGGCGGATTCGGCGAACGACCGGCACAGCCCGTCGGGGGACAGTCCACCCTGGCGGCTGAATTCGACGAAGGTCGACGGGCTGGACATGACGGTCACACCACCGGCCAGGGCCAGCGAGCACTCCCCCGCCCGCAGTGCCTGGTCGGCCAGGTGCAAGGCGACGAGGGACGACGAACAGGCGGTGTCCACGGTCAGCGCCGGGCCGGTCAGGCCGAAGGTGTAGGCGATCCGGCCGGACAACACGCTGCCCGTGTTTCCGGTGAGCTGGAAGCCGTGTGCGCCTTCGTCCGCGCCGAGGTGGTAGTCCTGGGCCATGGCGCCCATGAACACGCCGGTCTCGCTGCCCCGGAGGGCAGTCGGGTCCACGCCGGCCTGCTCGATGGCCTCCCAGGCCGACTCCAGCAGCACGCGCTGCTGCGGGTCCATGGCGATCGCCTCGCGGGGCGAGATGCCGAAGAAGTCCGCGTCGAAATCGGTCGCATCGTAGAGGAAGCCGCCGGATGTGGTGGACGAGGAGGCGAGCGCTTCGGTGTCCCAGCCACGGTCGGTGGGAAAGGCCCCGATGCCGTGTTTGCCGTCGGCGACCAGGCGCCACAGGTCCTCCGGATTCGACACCCCGCCCGGGTAACGACAGGACATGCCGATGATCGCGATCGGCTCCTGGGCCGACGCCTCCAACTCGTGCACCCGCTGCCGGGTCTGCCGCAGGTCGGCGGTGGCGCGCTTGAGGTAGTCCCTGAGCCTCTGTTCGTTGTCCATCTCAACTCATCTCGACAGCGGCTGGCCGCAGCCGGAAACAACGACGGCAGCGGACAAGAGGTGGTCGGTGTGCGGATCCTTCCGCTCGGCGGAGCCCTCAGGGCTTCCGCACGGCGGCAGGTCGGGCGGTAGGACGACCGGGGCGCGGACGTCCGTACGGGGGCTCCCGAAGGTTCACCGGCGGGCCCGGTCCCGGCTGGACCGAGTCGCGGAACCCGGCCGCCACGATGCGGGCGGCTTGTCCAACCCTCTTGCTCCAGCTGACATGCGAGGAGTCTCGTGCGGGGGCGACGGGAAAAACCTTAGTAACTGCCGGGACCAGCACGGGCGTCGCATCCGGGGAGGGGCGGGAGCGGCCGGCGGTGCGTGCCCCGCCGCGGAGTTCGGTGCCGGCCCGGGTCTTCGGTTGCGGGCCGGCAGCACTGCCTCAGACGGCCATGCCGTTCCCGTTTCCCCGGCCGATGGGTGGAACCATCTCCATGAGCTGAGTGCGGCCCGCGACACCGAGCTTGCGGTACACCCTCGTCAGGTGTTTCTCCACCGCGCGCAGGCTGATCCGTAGCTCGGTGGCGATGTTCTGGTTGCTCTTCCCGGCCGCCACCAGCAAGGCGACCCGGCGCTCGCTCGGAGTGAGCGCCGCGTCGACCGCAGCCGTCCGCCGGCTGTCCGGCCGATCGCCCGCGCGGTCGGTCTCGGTGGACTGTGGCAGCTGCTCGTTCCGGGGGAGGTGCTCGGCGGTGGTGGCATGGCTGGGGGCGAACAACTGGACTCCGAGCAGCAGGTGTGCCTTGACCATTGCCATCCGGTCGGTGGAGACATCGAGGCCGTCCACCGCGCGCAGCGCCAGCTCGATGCCCTTCTCGCCTTTGGTGACGTCGGCCCAGACACGCAACGTACGGCCGACCACGCTGGGGGCGCCCCACACCACCGCCTGTTCGTACTCGCGGGCGATGAGGTCGTGCGCGAGGTCCTGGCGGCCGAGCCGGTACTGCAGCTGCGCGGCCCACGAGCGCCAGGGCAGCACGGCGGGATTCGCCCAGCCCATGAGTTCGTGTTCGCGCCCGGCTTCCAGTATGTGGTCCAGCGCGACGGCGGTGTCACCGGCAAGCAACGCGAGCATCCCGTCGACCACGTGGCCGAGCCAGGGGGCGAGCAGTGCGTTGTCCTGTGCCCGATACCGGGCGAGTGCGTCGCCCGCCGCGGCGGGCGGGTCCCCGCCCGCGATGACCAGCGCCAGTGCCTCGCAGCAGCGTCCCGTCACCGGGGCGAATTCGGCGTCGGCGTGGTCCAGCGTACGTGCGGCCATGAGTGCCGCGTCCGTATGCCGACCACGTCGCGCCAGGGCGAATGCCCGTTCCGCGTCGGCGATCAGCGTGTCCGGCTTCCCCCCGCCATTGGCCCGGAGGGTCGCCATGGCCATCGAGGCGAGCCAGATATCGACTTGGTCGAACAGGTCGGCTGCGAGCATGGCCCGTACCGCCAACGGCACAGCCGTGCGCAGATCCTCCGCGGTCGGCGGCTCGGCGAGCACCACGTGGCGGGCCAGCGCGGCCACCGCGCCGGAGTCCTTCCCGGCGAGCATACCGGCGTAGGAGAGCACGGCGGCCCGGTCCCGGGCGGGGGCGCTGCCTACGTCCCCGGGGGTACCTTCGAGCTGGAAGGCGCGGACCGTCTCCGTGAACCACCGGACGTGCCTGAGGTGCGTGACGCGCAGGCGCGCGTCGAGTGCGAGCGCGGTCTCACGAGCCGAGCCCTCCAGCAGCGCGGGGTCACCCAGCCCGGCGGCCGTATCGGCCAGTTGGGTGGTGAGCCCGGAGGGGGGCAGCTCGCAGGCCAGCACGGGGATCCTGACGAGCTCGCGGGCTCGCCGTGCCGGTGTCGCCAGCCCCGGCAGCGCCTGCATCAGGCGCCGCAACGAACTGACGGGGTCAGAGGCCAGCTCTGCTCCGGCCAGGTCCACGAGCAGTTCGGCGCGGCCGCCGCTGTGATGGGGGGAGCCGAGCAGCGCCCGCAGCAGGTACTTCCGCGCGAGGTCGGGGTTTTTGTTCGCCGATGCCGTGCGCGCGGCCTCCCGCAGCACCTCGATCTGCCAGCCGCCGGGCGGGTCACCCGCGGCGAGCACATGCCCGGCCACCTCTTCGGGCGGCCTGCCCGCCGCGTGCAGGGTCTGCGCGGCCCTGGCATGCCAGGGCATGGCGGCCGTGTCAAGGGAGTGTGCGACGGCCTCGCCGATGGCCTCGTGAGCGAAGCGGGGCACCGGACCGGAGTCGAGCAGTCCCACCGACTTCAGCGCGCCGAGGGCGGCCGTGCCGTCCTCGGCGGTGAGTTCCGCCATGGTGAACAGCAGCCCGCTGTCGGTCCGCGGACCGACGACCGCGAGCGCTGTGGCGATCTCGCGTTCCGCACGAGGCAGTTCGGCCAGGGCGCGCACGGCCTGTGTGCCGATCGCGGCGGGGCGCAGCGCGCGTACATCGTCCGGCCGGGGAGGCCACCGGGTGCGGCGGAGCTCCTCCAGCAGGGCAGCGAGGAACAGCGGCCTGCCGCCGGACACCTCGGCGCAGGCCCGAATGAGCGCGCTCTCCGGCTCACCGAGGAATTCTCCGGCCATGGCGGACATTCCGTCCGGTGACAGTGGCCGGAGGGCCACGCGTTCCGTGGCGGCGGCGAGGAATTCCTTCAGCAGCGGCGAATGCGCCGCCGAATCGGCCGAATGCGGCGCCACGGCCACGATCACGACCGGCGCGTCGGCGAGTTTCTCACCGATCAGCGCCAGCCAGCGCAGGGAGTCGGCGTCGACCCAGCGCAGGTCGTCGATGAGTAACAGCACCGGCATGGTGTCGGCCAGGCCGAGCAGTACGTCGCGCAGGCGGAGCGCCTCGCTCTCCTCCGTGGCGCCGGCCGGCGCTGCGGCATGCGGATGCAAGCCGTGGAGCGCACGCCGGGCGACTCCGTACGGGACGTCGCTTTCGGAGCGGGCGCCCTCGGCTCGCAGGACGAGCGCCTCGGGTGGAGAGGTCCGCCTGGCGAGTTCGCCCAGCAGTGCCGAGCGCCCGGAGCCGAACGGGCCCGATACGGTAACGAGTTCGCCCCGCCCGTCGCGGGCGCCATCGAGGCACCGCCGGATGACGGCGAGTTCCCGCGTACGTTCAAACAACACAGTCCCGTCCTGTTCGGTCAACACAGTCCGTCCTGTTCGGTTATCCGGTGCCCCCCGGCACCGCAGGCGGAGGAATCAGGAGGAGACGTATTCCGGGCGCACGCGCGGCGGCCACTGCCCCACGGCGAAGACGCCCATGGAGTAGCCCTTCGAGATCAGCGCGGGCCGGTTGGTGACCTTGAGCTTCCGCAACAGGGAGGCGACGTGGTATTCGACGCCGCCACGACTGAGGAACAGCTTCGCCGCCAGTTGCACCGTCGACTCACCCGCGGCCACGCCCTCGAGGATCCGGGCGTGCACCGGGCTGAACAGCTTCCGGCGGCCGGTGACCATCTGCGGGCCGGTCCCGGATTCCTGCGGTTTCACCAACACCATGATCGTGCCGACCCTGCCCGCGGTCCCGCGCACCGCGATACCGGTCATCTCGCCCAGGAAGAGCGACTCCTCGGCACCCATCGCGACGATCTGATCGGCGAAGCGCGGATTCTGACCATCAGCCAGGCGAATAAATTCGTTCTTCATTTTGCCCTGCACACTGGGGTGCAAGAAATCGCAAATATTGCGCCCACGCACATGCCCAGAACCGCACCCGAACTGCTGGGCGAACAAGCGATTTGCCTCCAGGACGCGAAATTCTAGGTCGAGATTCGCTATACACATCCCGGACTGCTCGAACAGGGACAAGTAAATTTCGCGATACTGCTCCGAGCACCGATCCTGCGTTTCAGCGGAGATAATCTCTTTGGACACGAGGCCAGAGTCACTCACGAGATTTCGGCCATTTCTCTCAGCATGGGTCGATTATCCGGAAGCGACTTAATCCCCGTGTTCGACCCCCGTCGAGCGCTTCCCGGATAAGTAATCGTCCATACGCAAAAGAGAAAAGTCAAGCGCTTTGAGTTGATGGGAAGTTGATTTGCTTAAGACTGTGGACCCCGCACCACACGGTTCGGTACGGCACGGTTCGGTGCGACGACATCACTCCTGAGCTGCTAAAATATGACCTTGATCACCCAGGGTGCACGAAGGTTCACACTTCAACAACAAGGTAAACCCGAGGCAGCCGCCCACATGATCGGGCATGATCCAACACGCAATCGGGCATCCACTGAGTCATCGCGTCACCAGCATCCGATATTCCCCTGCACGCACACCCAGAAACAACCGGAAGATTACGCGAGAAGTCACCTCGCACAGAAAATAATACGTGTAAACGGACAAAACGAGGGTTGTCCTCAAGCGAGCAGGTCCGGATTCAAAGCCGTATGCCGGAGTAATGCTTCCGCCACACAGCACTCATTCGCCGTGGCCATGAACTCCGAGTGCCGCGACAAGCGCGGAGCGTCCCTCGATACCCAGCTTGCGGTAGGAGTTGGTGAGATGCTTCTCCACCGCGCGTCTACTGATCTCCAGTTCGGCAGCGATCTCCTGGTTGCTGCGACCACGCGCGGCGAGTTCGGCCACCGTGGCCTCACCACGGGTCAGTACGGACCTGGCGACCGGAGCCGAGGCCGGCGTGACGCCTCTGACCAACCCGCCGGCATGCTCCCCCACGCTGAATGTCTGCGACTGCTCGGCCAGCCGGCGCCCCCGGACGAGCAACTGATCGCCCTCCGCCGACGCGGCACTCTGCAAACGCTTCCCGAGGGTGACCAGGGTCCGAGAGAGTTCGAGCGGGCTTCCCGCATCGTGCAGCACGTCCACCGCCTGCCGCAGCAACTCGATCCCCTTCGGGCCATCGATCACGGCGCCCCGTGTGTGCAGCGCGCGGCCGAGTGCGGTCGGCGCGCCCCACGCCAGCGCGCGCCGGTGGTTCTCCTCGGCCAGTTCGATCGCCTCTTGGCGCCGCCCCAGCCGGTGGTGCAGCAGCGCGGCCGAGACCTGCCACATCGACACCGCCGCCCCGACCCACCCGGCCCTGTCGAGCACACGGCCACAGTCGATGAACTGCGCCAGCGCCGCGGGCAGGTCCCCACGAGCCGCAGCCAGCCTGCCCCTCAGACACCGCCGCATCATGAACATCCGCAGGTCCGTGTCCGATCCGGCGATCTCCAGTACCCGCTCGGCCAGCGTGTCGTCTTGCAGCTCGAGCGCGAGCGTGCCGACCGCGATGGCCGGCACCAGCATCGTTTCCGGCTTGTCCCGGTCCGCCAGCTCCAGCCCGCGCAGCGCACATTCCCGAGCCACGACGATGTCCCCGCGGCCGAGCAGGACGAGGCCGCGCTGCGCCTCGATCAGTGCGGCGAGCGCCGGCTTGGTCTGCCGCTGGGCGTGGGCCAGCGCGGCATCGAGCCAGGACGAGGCGACATCCCCGGCATCGGCGACAAGCAGCATCCACGGCAGGATCTGCAGGGCCGCGCTCATCGGCGCGGAGTGGGTCGGTTCGTGGTCGAGGACCTGCCGGGCCATCCGTACGATGGGCCGGGTGCCGACCTGCCCGTTCAGCGTCGCGGCCCGCATCAGTACCACGCACAGTTCACGTTCGGCGCCGCTGCCCAGTGCGGCGTCACCACCGAGTTCCGCCAGCCGGTCGCCGGCCGACGCCAGCGCTTCGGGATCCTGGATGGCCGCATAGCGCGAGCGCGCCTCCAGTCGAAGGGCCAGCTCCCTGTCGTAACCGCGCAGCGCGCCGGGATCACCGAACCGGGCAGAGACCTCACCGACGAGGTCGGCGAGCCGCCGGTCGATGCCCGCCATGTGCAGCGGGGTCCGGGACACCACCTCGGCGCGCCTGCGGTGATCCGGCATCAGGCGCGCGGCCTGTTCGATGTGCCGGACCGCCGAGGCCGGGTCGGTGTCCCATTCGACGGCGGCCAGCTCGACCAGCAGATCGGCCCGCTCGCGACCGGCCATGGGCAGATCCAGCAGCGCCCGGCGCAGGTAGCGGGCGGCCGCGTCCGGCGCGCCCCGCCTGCGCGCGGCCACCGCCGCGGCTCTGAGCTGGTCGACCTCCCAAGCGTCGCGCACCGTGTCAACGTGCAGCAGCTGCACGGCGATCTCCTCCGGCCCGGCTCCGTACTCGTCCAGCAAAGCCGCCGCGGCCCGGTGCAGGCGCGAGCTCTCCTCCGCTCCCAGCGATTCCGTGACAACCCGGGTCAGCACGGGGTCGTGCACCGCGAGCCGACCGGATCCGCTGAGCAGCCGGGCCTTCCACAGCACCGACCGTGCGGCGGCGCACTCGTCCCGGCTCAGCCCGCTCAGCCGTACGACCAGGTCTTCGGTGGCCTGGTCCGCCAGCACCACCAGCGCCTTCGCGAAGGTGTGGACGACACGGTCGCGCCGCAGCAGGCGCAGCAGCCTCTCCCGCCGGAACGACCTGCCGAGTTCGCGTACGCGTTCCACTTCCACCGCCCTGCCGCGCAGCCGCTGCGCCTGGGCGCGGTCGAGCAGCACACGGAGCTCCTTCGGGCTGCCGCTGGTGAGGTCGTGGCAAGCGGCGGCGAACTCGCTGTCGTATCCGGCGCCGAACCGGTCCGCCATCAGCCGAGGCGTCGCCTGCTCGGAAAGCGCTTCCGCGCGCAGTCGGTAGGTCGCCGCGTCCGCGATCTCCCGGACGAGCGGGTCACGCGAGCTCCCGCCGTCCTGCAGCACCACGCCGATGAGCACCCGCGTGCCGTCCAGTCGTGCGGCCAGGAAGGCCAGCGCGCGCAGCGATGCCTCGTCCACCCAGTGCAGGTCGTCGACCGCGACAACCACCGTGCGGCCGGCGCTGAGACCGGTGAGTGCCGTGTGCAGGCCGTGCAGCACGGAGGCGAGCGTATCGGTGCCCAGCTCGTCGCCCGGGTTCCTGCCGACCGCACCGGACACCACGCCGAGCATCGCCCGGGACGCGTCGGGGACCAGGTGGTCCCCCGCCGCGAGCAGGGGCAGCACCAGTTGACGTACGACTCCGAGCGGGAATTGACGCTCGCTTTGCGCACCGCCGCAGCGCAGCACGTGCGCGCCGGCGTCCTCGCCGAGTCGCACCAGCTCGCGCAGGAGCGCCGTCGTGCCGGCTCCGGCCTCACCGTCGATCAGCAGCAGTGCGCCCCCACCGGACTCCACCTCGAGTACGGCCTTGCGCAGGACCGTCAGTTCGGGTTCGCGCTCCAGCAGCATGACTCAGCCGCTCCGGCCCGTGGGGGCCAGGTGGGCCACCAGTTCGGCTCTGCCTTTGGCCCCGAGCTTGCGATAGATCTTGGTCAGCCGCAGCTCCACGGTCCGCGTGGCGACCTGGAGTTCGTCGGCGATCTCGCGGTTGGCAAGCCCCCCGACGACGAGCCGCGCGACATCACGCTCGGGCTGGGACAGCCCGGCGAGTGAGGATGCCGGTACGGTCACCTGTTCCGGGACCGGGGGGCGTGGGAGTTCGACGCCGACCTCGGCCAGCATCTCCACTGTCTGGCCGCACATCCGGCCGACGGCGTCGCCGGTGCCCCAGCGGTCCAGTACGGCGTGCTCCTCCGCGCGCAGCCGGGCCGCGGTCTGCGGAGCGTCGAGCATCTGGTGGGCCACCGCGGCCGTGCAGCGCCAGGGCAGAACCATGGGATTCTTCCAACGCCGCGCGCGCAACAGCCGGCCGCACTCTTCCAAGAGCACCAGAGCGCCTTCGGGTTCGCCGGTGACCAGGCCGAGCTCCGCCTTGGCATAGAGCAGGAAAGCCCAGCCGATGCCCTGGTCGGCGGTGTGAGGGAGCGGGCGGGCCGCCAGTCGCCGCGCCCGGTCCAGCCTCCCGCAGCGGATCTGGGCCATGATCTCGCTCGCCACATGCCTCACTGCCAGCGCCGGATGCCAGGATTCCAGCGGTAGTTCCCGCGTCGCGGTGGCCAGGTCCCGAAGTCCCTCGTCGGGGCGGTGGATGCGCAGCGCAGCGCCCGCCCGGTGGAGCAGCGCCCGCGCGGCGGTCGCCCGGGCGCCCCGTCTGCGTGCGTCGGCCACCACGGCGTCCAGACCGTCCATGCCCATGGCGACGTCGTCGGCGCACAGCAGCGCGCAGGAGGCCGCGATCCGGCACATCGACGGCACTTCGCTCGATGCGCCGAGCGCGGCCAGGCCCAGCTTCCGCGCCCGGTCGCGTTCCTCTGCCAACCTGGCCAGCTGCCAGGCGAGCGCCCCGGCCTGGGCCGGGTCGGCCGGGCGACGGGCCGGAGCGGGCAGCGGGGCGACCGGGATCTCCGGGTCCGTGCCGGCTTCCTCCCCCGCGAGCCAGCCCAGCGCGCTCAGCGGGGACAGTTCGTCCTGGGACACCGAACCGGCCGACGTCTCGTGCAGTTCGGAGATCACCCGCCGTGCCGTCTCGACGTCACCGCGGCTGAGCAGCAAGTCGGCTGCCCGGACCACGGAGGGCCACGCGTCGCTGTTCGCGTAGCGTACGAGAACGTGCCGGAGCCGTCCGTCACTGGCCTGTGGCGAGTGCACGACCTCGATCGACGCGAGCCGCGTGAGCAGGTGCGCCCGGTCGGCGTCGTTCATCGGCTCCCGCAGTGCGCGGCGCAGCGCCGCGGCCGCAGCGTCCGTTCTGCCCCGCCGCATGCGGTACACAGACGCTTCGGCCAGGGTCTTCCCGGCCCAGGGCAGGCCGGAAGCCGGCGCGTTGTCCAGGAGATCGGCGACCGTGTCGGCCCCGGCCCCGACTTTCCGGGCCAACTCCGCCGCTCGCAGGTAGAGGTTTTCTCGCTCGGGGGCGGTCATTGCCGCACGTATCTCGGCGGAGAGACGAGCACAGGGCACCCGGGGTGCGTCGGGGTCGATCACCAGCCCCACGCCGAGGAGGGTGTCGAGCGCACCGTCCAGTCTGGCGGCACGCAGTCCGGCCAGGGATCCGGCGATCTCGAATTCGAAGTTGCTGCCGACGGTGGCCAGTACCCGCAGCAGGGCGAGCGCGTCGGCGGGCATGCTCACCATGGCGCGGTTGGCCCGTACGGACCACGCGGTCCAGGATGCCTCGATCAGCTGCGGAATCCGCTCGGCGTCCAGCGGCAGGTTCCGGGCGGTGAAGTAGTCCGCGACGCCGCGCAGCATGGCCGGGCGGCCGCTCGTCATATCGGCCGCGACGGCGGCCACTTTCGCGCCGATCTCACGCCCCGTCAGTGTTTCCAGCATCTGCCGGGAGTTGGCCGCGGACAAGGAGGCCAGCGGGATCTCCCGCATCGCGGCGAGACCCGCGTCGGCAAGGCCGTAGTCCTCGCCGAGAAGACGGGAGAGCGGACCGTAGGTGGAGCCGATCAGCAGGAGCGGGACGTGGTGTGCGCGGCGGGCCATCGCCGCGAACCAGCGCAGCGACCATGTGTCGGCCCATTGCACGTCGTCCACGGCGAGCAGCAGCGGACGGTCGGCGGCGAGCGCCAGGAACTCGTCGCACAGCAGCGGCACCGAGGCGGCGAAGTGGCCGTTACCCATACACACGGTGGCCAGTTCGACCATCCGTGACGGTGGGCGGAGCCCGGCGAACAGCTGGGTCACCGCGGCGTAGGGGACCCGCGACTCGACCGGCGAGCAGCGCGCGAAGCCGACGGCAGACCCGAGAGCGCGTGCCCGGTCCACCGCCCGGTGCAGCACCGCGCTGCGTCCCACCCCGAGCGGACCGGTCACGCACGCCATGCCCGACCCGCCGGCCTCGAGCGTCCCGATCAGCTCCTCCAGCACGGTCAGGGCACTTTCGCGGCCTACGAATTCGTCCCCGGCGAGAGAAGGCGCGGGTCTCATCATGACTCGTGCCCGGGTTGTGTCACCGCGGCATGGACAGGAGCGGAGAGTGCTGCGACGTTGAACCGCGCGTGATAATTCCGCATGTACGCCTCTCGCATCACTCGCACCAGCGTTCCCTAATGAAGTCAATACATCGGAGATTACAACTGCGTTGGTGACGGTGCAGCATCGTGCGAGTAAAGCTGAGCTTTCCTTGAGGTTATGACAATCTCTACGCGCATGGATGGGGGCTCGTTCCACACAAGGACACCGAAATGAGGGCGCCTCATATTGCAAATCGTTATCAGAATGGCCTTATGTCTTCCGCAGAACGCGGGCGAGGTCCTGCCTGCCCCGGATGCCGAGCTTGCGGTACACGCTCGTGAGGTGGAACTCAACGGTGCGTTGAGTGAGGAACAGCGACTCGGCGATCTCCCGGTTGGTCGCCCCCGCGATGGCCTGCTCGGCGACTCGGCGCTCGCTGCCGCTCAGTGTGTCGGCGGGCGAAGCGGTGCTGCGGCGCAACCTGCCGCCCGCCTCGCTCAGCGCGGGCAGCGACTGGTTGAGCTGTAGCTGGTCCCCGCACAGCACGGCCAGGTCGATCGACCGGCGCAGCCGCTCGCGCGCGCCCTCGCCGTCACCCCTGCGGTACAGCCTGCGACCCAGCAGATACTCAGCCCTGGCCTGCTCCCACCTGCCGGGCGAATCCGCGAGCGTGTGGACCGCGTCGGTGAGCAGGTCGATGCCGGCGTCGCCCGCGGTCAGCACCCCACGGGCCGTCCTCAACATGCCCAGGGCCCGCGTGGTGCCCCAGCGGTGCACCGATTCCTCCACCCGTTCGATGAGATCCAGTCCTTCGTGGGGGCGGCCGAGTTCGGCGAGCACGTCCGCCGCGTCGAACCACCACGGCGCCAGCACGGGGTTGCTGATGTCCCCTTCGGCCAGGCTGTCGGCGCACCGGTAAAAGTAGGTGAGGGCGCCTTCCAGGTCACCCAGTGCCGCCCGGCCCCGCGCCCGCGCCATCACGTACCAGTGGTATTCCAGAGTGAATCGGTCAAGCCGCGGCCGAGTGATGAGGTCGAGCACCTCCAGCGCCCGCGCGGGCTCCCCCCGGCGGATCAGCGCCGAGGCGAGCGCGGTCTGTGGCATCACCACGTTCGGGGCCCAGGACTCCTGGAGCACGACGTCGAAAGACAGTTGCGCGTCGGAAAGCGCCTCACTCACGTTGCCCGCCCAATGGTAGACCTCGGCACGGGTACTCCTGCCGAGCGTGTGCGTCCACGCCTCACCGGTGCGCTGCGCGTGCTCGATCAGGGCGGTGAGCGCGTCCAGCGCGGGATCGATCTGGTCGGCGAGGTAGAGCGAGAGGCTGGCGCCCAGCACCGCCCATCCGCCCGGTGCGACATCGCCGATGCGCAGGACTTTCTCCGCTTGGGCCGCGACCTCGGTGGCGGGCCTGCCCTGGAAGGTGCCGAGCGAGGACAGCATGCCCAGCAGCTGTCGCTCCTCTGCGGTGTCCCCCTGCGGTGGTACGTAGTCGCGAAATCGCCGCCCCACTCTGCGCACGGTGGATTTCTCGTCGAGGCCGGAAATCAGATACGCGAACTCGACGAGCGTGCGCAGCGCGCGGTCCGCCGGGGTGTTTTCCGCACCGCCCTCGGCGTCGATCGCGTCGATCACCTCGTCCACCAACTCGAAGGCCCGCAAGGAGTTCTGCACTTCCAACGAGGTCAGGGCGTACTGCACCACGAGCGGTGCTCGGGTGCGCGGATCGTGTACCAGGCCCAGCGCGTGATCCAGATACTCCAGCGCCCTGGTGGGCTCGCTCTGCCCGAGCACCCTGGCCAGCGCGGCCAGCAAGGCCACGTCGTCCGGGTCGTGCTTCAGCGCCTGCGAGAGGTAATGCGCGGCCGCGGCGGGCGCTCCCCGGTGCTCCGCGCTCTCCGCGGCCGTCAGCAGCACTCCGACCATCCAGGGCGCCGGGTCGCCGGGCAGCAGCATCAGCTGGACCGCGACCTCCTCGGCCGGGCGGCCGGAGTCGTTGAGCAGCCTGGCGGCCCGCTCGCGCAGTGCCACCCGCTCGTCCGCCGACGTGGTGTCGAGCACCGCGCTCCGGATCAGATCGTGCGCGTAGTCGAGGCCGTCGCCGAGCAGCAGATCGTTGGCGCGCAGGACCTCCACCGCCGCTCCCGCCGGGCCCGGCTGTGTCCCGGCCAATGCCGCGATCGTCTCGATGGTCTCACCGCCCAGCACCGCGATGGCCGTGGCGACCGCGTACGCGTCCCTGGGGAGCCGGTCCAGCAGGGAGCGCGCGACGACATCCCATCCGAGCTCGTCGAGCAGAGCCGTCTGCTCGGCACCGGGCGAGAGCTCGTCACCGCGCAGGCGGCTGACCACCCGCTGTACCAGGAACGGATTACCACCGGTGATCTCAGCGCATTTGGCGGAGAACGCCGCGTCGAGTTCACGGTCGAAGGCCCGGTGCAGCATGTCGCCGACGGCCTCGGTGGTCAGCGGCGGCAGGTCGACGACCAGGCAGCTGAGGGGGTCGCTGATCTCGTCGAGCACCTCGGGCCGGAACCGCTCGTGGCCGGTGCGCTGGGTCATCAGCACCAAGAGCGGCAGGTCCTCCGCGCGGCGCAGCAGGAAACCCAGCCAGCGCAGGGACGCCTCGTCGCACCACTGGACGTCGTCGATCGCCAGCACCACCAAGCCGTCGGCGCTGAGCCCGGCGGTGAGCCAGTGCAGGCCGTGCATGACCGAGTACGTGTCGGTGGGACCGGTCTCGTCCGTGCGGTCGGGAAGCAGGGCGGGCAGAGCGAGCCGGGCGCTCCCGCTGAGCAGTGGCGAGCTTTCGGCTCCGTCCTCGGTGAGGCGCAACGGCTCGAACAGGCCACGCACCGTTTCGTAGGCGGCCGAACCACTCTCCGGGCATTTGACGGTCAACACCGTCCGGGCGACGGGACTGAGCTCGTCGAGGGCGACGGAGAGGAGCTTGGTCTTGCCGATGCCCGCCGGGCCGCGCAACAGGACTGCCTGGCCCGCGCCGAGCGACGCACCGCGTGCACGCTCGACCAGCAGAGACCGTTCCCAATCGCGGCCGGCCAGTTCCGTGGCCGGTTCGGACTGCGGACCACTGCGCGCGACCACCGTAACTCCTCTTGCTCCGGCGACGGCAATGGGGCGTTCCTCAAGCGGCCGAAAACACTTTGGCCGCCGCATGGATGATCAGTAGGCGGCGATCGTACCGCTTCGTGCAGGGCGCGTGGACCCGCCCACTCGATATCCCTCGTCACACGGGAGGGAGGCCTGACGGGTGTCAATATTCCGATCAGGCTGCTGAGCTGGGCGTCTCCTGTGGATGGTGAGGCATCCGGGGTGGCAGGTTGTGGTACTCGTCGAGCTGTCCGCCAAGTACCTGGTGGCGCCTGACCGGGGCAGCAGACAGAGGGATGACCTTCGGGTCGTCGTCCGGCGCTCGTAGGCCGAGGCTGCGGTGGGTCCGTCCCACGTTGTCGTGCTCGGCGTATTCCTCCGGAAGCGATGCTTCCCTCTCGGATTTCGGAGCGATCGCCCCCGCGCCCCAATATTACGAGGGATGCGAGTAGCACGCCTCGCATCAGGCCACGCTGGACTGGGTGCCGCGTCGACCCGTAGCAGTCGAGCAAGCCAGCTTCGCCACCCCGGTCACGCAAGCCGGGCCGATGACAGGTCCACCCCCCGTACGGGTCCCTCAGCTGCACGGCGTTCGCCGACGTGACAGCGACAGCACACGCTCTCCTCACGTGTCTGCGCGTGGTTGCGCGTGGGTGACTGTGCGGGTCGTGGTCCCCCGACCATCGAACCCGCGGTCCACACCCCCGTCGGATCACGGCGGCGGCCTCGGCGTCGCCAGTGGCGTGTCGGCGTCAGGTCACGGCACCGACACCAGGTCCAGCCGGCCATTCGCCATGGCCACGACCGTCGAGACCAGGGCTTGCAATCCGGCCTGTTCGGCCTCCTGGTCGGGCAGCGAGAGATGCTGCAAGGTGAGTCCGTCGAACCCGGCGAGGAAGAACCGGGCGATGGTCTCGGCCGGCTGGACGAGCTCATGGTCGGCGCGTTCAGCGGCCTCGGTGATCAGCTTGGTCGTCACGGCCGTCACCTCGCGGTAGTGGCTCTGGAGAGCCGCCTGAAGGCTGGGCGCGCGGAGCGCGAACATGGACAGCTCGGTGAGCAGCTGATAGCTGGTCGGCCGCTCACGCACGGTGCGCCACAGTGCGGCGGCCAGGGCGACGACCGTCTCCTCGAAACCGGCGTCCGTGGGCGCCCCGTGCTCGACCTGGGCGATCAGCTCCTGGGTGAGCTGTTCCATGACGGCCCGGTACAGGTCTTCTTTGGTGCCGAAGGTGTAGTGCACCGTCGCCTGTGCCACGCCGAGCTCGGCGGCGATGGCACGGGTGCTTCCGGCGGCGACGCCCTCCCTGGTCATGAGGTCGATGGCCGCTTTGATCAGCTGGGGGCGGCGCTCCGCCGCGGAAACGTGAGCCATAGGCACATCATACCGACCCAGTCTTTTGAGCAAGTCGGTCGATCAAGTCGATCCGCTGGACCGGGACGGCCGCCCGTTGGCCGCTGGGGTCCCCTCCGTGGCCGCACGGGTCAGTTCCCGCCGAGCGCCTGGTGCATAGGTTTCCGGCAACACCTGCGAGACGTCAGGTAAAGGAAAGGAGGCGGGCTGGTGAGCGAGAACCGGTACGACGCATACGACACCTGTGTCATCGGAGCAGGCCCCGCCGGTCTGGCCGTCGCGAGGGCGCTGACGGAGCGGGACCTGCCGTACACGCACATCGAGCGGCACACCGGGCCGGGCGGGCTGTGGGACATCGACAATCCCGGCAGCCCGATGTACGAGTCTGCACACTTCATCTCCAGCAAGACCCTCTCCGGCTTCGGCGGCTACCCCATGCCGGACCACTTCGCGGACTATCCGCCGCACCGGCAGATCCTGTCCTACCTGACGTCGTTCGCCGAGGCGTACGGGCTGAGGGAGCGGATCGAGTTCGGCACCGAGGTCCGCGACGTCGAGAAGAACGCGGACGGCACCTGGACGGTGGCCCGGGCCGACGGGCGGGAGAGCGTGCATCAGCAGGTCGTGGTGTGCACTGGCTCGCAGTGGAACCCCAACGTCCCGGATCTGCCGGGTGAGTTCACCGGCGAGGTGCGCCACACCGTCAGCTACCGAAGCAGTGACGAACTGCGCGGCAAGCGGGTGCTCGTGGTCGGTGCCGGGAACTCCGGTCTCGACATTGCCTGCGACGCGGCCCGTGCCGCCGACCGCGCGGTGATCAGCATGCGGCGCGGCTACTGGTTCATCCCCAAGCACCTGTTCGGACGCCCGGTGGATACCATCGCGGCGGGCGGACCGCACCTGCCGATGTGGCTCCAGCAGAAGCTCTTCGGCACCCTGCTGCGCATCATCAACGGTGACCCGCGCAGGCTCGGCCTCCAGAAGCCCGACCACAAGCTGTTCGAGACCCACCCCGCGATCAACTCGATGCTGCTGCACCACCTCCAGCACGGCGACATCACGGCGAGGCCCGGCATCTCCCGTACCGAGGGCAGGACGGTCCACTTCACCGACGGCAGCAACGACGACTTCGACCTGGTCCTCCTGGCAACCGGATACCTGCACAAGGTGCCCGCTGCCCAGAAGTACTTCGGCGACGAACAGCACCCCGACCTCTACCTGTCGTCGTTCTCCCGCGAACACGAGGGCCTGTTCGGCGTAGGTTTCGTGGAGACGAACTCCGGGGCCTACAAACTCTTCGACAGCCAAGCCCAGTTGATCGCCTCCTTCGTCCAGGACACCCGGGGCGGGCTCCCGACGGCCGAGCGGTTCGCCCGCATGATCCGCAGCGACCGGCCCGACCTGACCGGCGGGCTGAGGTTCGTCGACTCGCCGCGCCACACCGGATACGTCCACAGCGAGGCCATCGTGAAGTACCTCGCCAAGGTCGCCGCCGAAATGGGCTGGCGTGCGGAGGGCCGTCCGCCGCGGGTGACGTCCGTGCGGCGCGAGGCGGTGGCGTCGTGACGTACGACTTCCGCGACAAGGTCATCGTGGTGACCGGCGGCGCGGGCGGCATCGGCGGCGCGATGTGCCGCAGGTTCGCCGGCGGCGGTGCCCGGCTCGTCGTGGTCGACATCGACGAGGTGCGCGCCGAGCGCACCGCCTCCGAACTCCCCGGAACCGGTCATATCCACCTGAGCTGCGACCTGCTGGACCGCGCCGCAGTGGAACGGGTGCTGGATTCCATCGCCGCGGCCCACGGCCGTATCGACGTCCTGGTCAACAACGTCGGAATGACCAGCGCCGAACGCTTCGACGTCCGCAGCGTCGAGAGCATCGAGCGGGAGATCGACCTCAACCTGCTCTCCCCGCTGGTCGCCACCCGCCTCGCCATTCCACTGCTGCGAGCCTCCGGAGATCCGCGCGTGATCACCGCGGTGTCCCTCGGCGGGATCTTCCCGCTGGGCGAGACCCCCATCTACACCGCGTCGAAGTTCGGGCTGCGCGGTGCCATGCTCGCCATCGGGCTGGATCTCAGGGGCAAGGGGATCAAGGCCGGTTCGGTGCTGCCGTCGGCGACCGACACCCGGATGCTCCAACAGGAGGCCGTGGACGGCGGGAACTCCATGCAGTTCCAGGACCAGCCGCAGCAGCCAGCCGACGTCGTCCGCGCCGTCGTCAGCCTGCTGGACAGGCCCCGGCTGGAGGCGTATGTCCGGCCGGGCGAGTCGCGACTGGTCCGGTTCGCGATGCTGGCGCCGAACCTGCTGCCCAGGCTCTTCCCACTGTTCCGGAAGCGTGGTGAGCGGGGCATGGCCCGCTATCTGGAGGACCTGCGGCGCAGGGGACTGGCCCATCAGGTCGGCGGCCAGTGGGAACTGGTGGAGGAATCATGACGGGGACGGACCCGAAGGACGAGCTCGACATCGTCAACCCCGCGTCAGGCGAGCTGATCACGACGGTCACCGCCGTCGGCGCGCACGAGGTCGCAAAGGCGGCCGAGCGGGCACACGTCGTCTTCGAGAGCGGCGTCTGGTCCGGGCGGCCCCCGCGCGAGCGCGCGACGGTACTGCTCCGCCTCGCTGACCTCATGGAGCGCGACGCCGAACTCCTGGCCCGGCTGGACAGCGAGGACGCGGGCAAGCCGATCACCGAGTGCCGTACCGGCGACGTACCCGGGGCGATCGAGTCGATCCGCTGGTTCGCGGAGGCGGCCGACAAGGTCTTCGGGCGCCTCGCCTCCACCGGACACGACAGCCTGGGGCTGATCAGCCGCGAACCCGTCGGCGTTGCCGCGGCGATCCTGCCCTGGAACTACCCCCTGGCCATGGCCGCCTGGAAGGTCGGCCCGGCGCTCGCCGTGGGCAACAGCCTGCTGCTCAAGCCGGCCGAGGCGACCCCGCGCTCCACCCTTCACCTCGCCGGCCTGGCGGCGGAGGCGGGCCTCCCGGACAACGTGCTGACGGTGCTGCCCGGCCACGGTTCCGTCACCGGAGCGGCCCTCGCCCGCGACGCCTTGGTACGCGCGCTGTCGTTCACCGGATCAGCCACCACCGGACGCGGCATCCTCGCCGATGCGGCGGAGACCAACTTCAAGCGGGTCTCCCTGGAGATGGGGGGCAAGAGTCCCCAGGTGCTGATGCCGGACGCGCTCTCGTACGGCGACGAACTGATCGAGAACATGATCGAGGCCGCGTTCCTGACCATGGGCCAGAACTGCACGGCCGGCTCGCGGATCCTGGTCCACCAGGACATCGCCGACGAGGTCCTCGCCCGGTTCACGGCGGCGGCGGAGGCGCTGGTCATCGGGGACCCGGCCAAGCCGGAGACGCAGATCGGCCCGCTGATCAGCCGCGTGGCCAGGGACCGGGTCGCGGCGGCGGTGGAGGAGGCCCGAGCCGCCGGTGCCGGGATCCACACGGGCGGGCTGCCCAGGGGCCTGCATCCGCAGGGCGCCTACTGCCCGCCGACCGTCGTCACCGGAGCCCCCGAGAACAGCAAGGTCCTGACGCAGGAGCTGTTCGGCCCGGTCGTCACCATCCAGACCTTCACCTCCGAGGACGAGGCCGTGGGGCTGGCGAACGCCTCCGAGTACGGTCTCGCCGCCTCCGTCTGGACCCGTGACCTCGACGCGGCCTTCCACCTGGCCCGCCGCATCCAGGCGGGCGTGGTCTCGGTCAACGCCTACAGCGAGGGCGACATCACCACCCCCTTCGGCGGCTGGAAGCAGTCCGGCTTCGGCGGCGCGGAGAAGTCGACGAACGCCTTCGAGCAGTGGACCAGGGAGAAGACAGTCTGGATCCGCACACGCTGACGGCGTTCAACTGCCGACGCGCCCCTCCCGCACACGCAGCTGGCGGGGCGCCACGCCGTGCCAGCGACGCACCGCCCGACGGAGCGCCCGTACGTCGGAGAAACCCGCCTGCCGGGCGATGTCACGCATCGTCGCCTCGCTTCGGTACAGCAGCTGTTCGACCCGCTCGCGCCTCACTCCGTCGACGACGGCCTCGTACGTCGTACCGCACTCGGCCAGACGACGGCGCAGCGTGCGCTCGCTGGAGGCGTGACGGCGGGCCTGCTCGACGACCGAGGGCACGTCGGGCAAGCTCTGCGCGATCGAGATCTCCAGCACCTCCAGGAGGTCCTGCTGGTCGCGGCGCGACGCCATCGCCTGCTCCAGCACCTCAACAGTGGCGGCGTACGTGACGGGATCCCGGCCCGGCATCGGGCGCCGGGCCCACACCATCGGGAACACCATGCGGTTCTCGTCCGCGGCGAACCTCACCGCGCAGCGGAACAGCTCGGTGAACGGATGTATGTCGGGCGGCGCGGGGAAGGCGAACTCAACGCTCTGCGGGACGAATTCGACGCCGGCACTCAGGCGTGTCAGCGTGACGACGCTGGCGAACGCCTCCTCGGCGAGGAAGACCGCGACCGTCGGATCGAGCGCGGGGTCGGGCAAGTCGGCGCGCAGCACATAGCCGGTCTCCTCCTCGTCGGCCGACCAGACCACCATGGCCCCGGACAGGTTCTGGAAGCGCACGCCTGTCTCGACAGCGTCCCGCAGGGTCTCGGCGGCCAACTGCGCGAAGCCGAGCAACCCCCAAGCGGTCAGGTGCTGGGCCGCACCCACCCGCAGGCCCAGGTGCGCGTCACCCGTGAGCTCCACAGCACGGCGGATGACGGCGCTGCCCTGCCGGTAGGAGACGCGCAGCCCGGCGGAGCGCATCACCGTCTCGTCCAGTCCGACGCGGGTCAGCTCCGCGTGGAGGTCGACGCCGTACCCATCCGCGACGAGCGCGAGGTAGCGGAGGATGTTCGGCGGGATGGTGGCCGAGGTACTGCGACTGGTGCCCGGAGTGTTGTCCGGAAAGGGGCGGCGGGGCATGGGCATTCCTTGTCACCAGGGCATTGCTCGTCGCACCAACAGTAGACGGGGTCCGCCGTCGGACAGCGAATCCCGAGACGACGCGGCAGAGTGTGTGGGAGGCCGCGGCCCCGTTCGGTTTCGCGCCGTAAGCCGCCGCGAGGACACTGCGGGACGGGCAAGCCCTGCTCTGCCACGAATCCGCCAGCTCCGGCCAGGCATCGTGGGCACTCGCTGTGCGCTGCCCAGGCACCGGGCCGAGCCGGACGAAATCGCCACGCTCGCCCGGCCCCTGTGCCGCCCACGTAGCCGCATACGCCGCCGCATTGTCCCGCTCAGCGGGGGCGCCGGCGGCTCCGTCGCGGACCACCATCTCCATCGACTTGATCGAACGACTTAAACAGCACGCGCGCCATCGCTGCCGAGCCGGGCGTCGCACAGGCCACCGTGCACTACACGTTCGGCACGAAGGAAGAGCTCTACCGCGCCGTCATGGAGCGGCTCACCGAGGACCTGGTCGCCCAGGTCGAGCGGGCGACACCCGAGGACTCCGGTTTCGAGGCGACGGTCGCGGCTCTTGCCGCCGCCTTGTGGCGCACCGTGGGCGAGCAGCCCACCAGCCACCAACTGCTCAACGAGCTGTCCATGTTCGCTCTGCCCCCACCTGAGCGAGGCCCTGCGCGGCCACTACGGCGGGATCGCACCGCCGTCCAAGCGCTGGTCTCCGCCGTCGTGGCCCTGGCGGGTGGCCGACTGGACCTCGTGACCGTACCTACGGCCTGACCAGGCTGGCGGGCCACCCACCCGCACCGGGACACCAGCGCGGGGATCCGGGATCGGAGGCGAGTTCAGCGTCGCAGGGCCCCCGAAGGGCCGGGTGGTGACCAGCGCCCGCCGACGGCCGCGGCATCCGGCCAGGCGTCGTTGGCGGGCGGCGAGGCAGGTGTCCTTGGTGCGCAGGCGACGAGCGCTGCCTGACCGAGCACGCCTCTCAACCCGCGTCAGCCGGCGACGGAGCCGAGTGCCCCTCGGCGGAGGCGCCTTCACCTGCCACCGTCATACTGAGCAGAGGCAGAGAGGCGAGGAAAGTGCCGAGGGCCAGAAAGATGCTGAGTACGCCGGCTCCCGCTGCGTCCAGGATGGCGCCGACGGCCAGTGGCCCGACGCCGGTGCCCAGCGCGCCCGCGCCACTGAGGGACGCGACCAGGCGTCCTGTCGGGTCGATGAGCGCGGCGGCAGCCAGCATCTGTACCAGGACGGCCAGTTGGCAGGCCTGCCAGACCACGGCTGCGGCGATGAAGAACACGGCTTCGTGGGTGGAGATCAGGACGGCCATCGCGAGGGCCTGTGCTGTGACGAACGCAGCCATCGACCGCATGCGCCCGAAGCGGCGTGCGGCTGCGGGGCCGACGACCGCGCCGACGAGTGCCACGACGCTCGAGACCGCGAGGACCGCCGACACGACCGAGTCCGACATGGCGGTGTGCTGACGTCCCAGCACCGACGCGTACGACCATGCCCCCTGGGTGACTGCCCACAAGAGCGCGGTTCCGGCCAGCAGGATCACCGAAGGGCGGGCCGCGACGCCTTTGCCCTCCACGCCGTCGGAGGCGCCATCGGAGGCTGGAGGGCCGTCCGGAAGCCGGCGCACGAGAGGCCAGGCAGCCATGCAGCACAACGCCATGAGTACGAACCCGGTGCCCTCCCCCACATGGTGGTTGGCTGCCGGCACCGCCATGATCAGCAGCGCCGTCACCGCGACCGTCCCCGAGATGGTGACCGCGGACGCCTTGTCCGCGTCGTCGGTGGCGGCGAGCGCCGCCGTGGCCGCGGCGTAGACCGCACCGAGTCCTGCTCCCAGGACCAGGTTCGCCAGGATCAGGGTGGCCGCGTCGGGCGCTGCCGCCGCGGCCAGGAAGCCGACTCCCGCGGAGGCGAGGCCGAGGCGGGTCAGCCGCACACGGCCCGGCCGCGCGGCGCGCTTGGCCAGCAGCAGGGTCACGACGGCGGTCGCCAGCAGCTGGGTCGCGGCGACGAGTCCGGCGCCGGAGTTCGACATGGCGAAGCGCGAGGCGAAGTCGTCGACGAAGACGGGCATCACATTCGCGCCGCCGTTGCCGAGCGTCACGCCTGCGATGAGCGCCACCGCGACACCGAAGGTGAGAACGGTGCCGCCGCGCGCGTTCACCGGACGCTCCGGTGCGACGAGGAGGGGAAGAGCGCGGATCCTCGGCGGACCGCCGAGCGTGCGACAAGCATGGGAACCTCACGTGTGGGGAGAGCGGGTGGCGTTCGGAGCGGGGGGACAGGGCACGGGCGCTGCGGACGCCCGTGCCCCGTGGCGGGGATCCGGTGTGTTCAGCCGGCCCAGACGTCCTCGACGTAGGTGCCGGACTCGATCAGGGCGGCGAGCCAGGCGGTGGCCTCCTCGTCGTCCGCGCCCGTGTACTTGCGGTAGACGGCCATGAACGCCTCGCGCACGGCGGGAGCCATGCGGCGGCCGTCGCCGCAGATGTAGACGCGTCCGCCGCCCTCCAGTGCGGCCCAGACCTCGTCGCTCTCCTTTGCGATGCGGTCCTGGACGAAGCGCGCGCCGTCCTCGGGCGCGCAGGCGAAGGTGGGGCGCATGCTGACGGCTCCGGCCGCCTCGGCCGCCGCGAATTCCTCGCGGTGGAGGTAGTCGACGTCGGGGTGGTCGCAGCCGAAGTAGCACAGCAGCGTCCCGGTCGCTCCCGCATGCTTGCGGTCGAGGACGGCCCCGCGGAAGGGGGCCAGGCCGGTGCCCGCGCTGATCAGGATGACGGGGACGGACGGGTCCTCCGGCAGACGGAACGACTCGCTGCACGGAAGCACCCTGGCCTGGACGGTGTCCCCGGCCCGAACGGTCTGGATGTAGTGCGAGGCGATGCCCTGGAAGGTCCCTTCGCCCCCGCGGTGGGGTGCTGCCAGCAGCGAGATCATCAGGTCCACCTCGCCCGGAGCCGCCTGCGCGGAGGAGGAGATCGAGTAGTGACGCGGGCGCAGCACGGGGAGCAGTTCGAGGAAGCGCTCGAACGGCAACTCGCAGGCGTGGTAGCGCTCCAGCAGGTCCAGGACGCTCCGCCCGGCGACCGTCACCTGCTCACGGAAGGCCTCTGCATCCGCCGCCGCCAGCTCGGCCAGGGGGCGCTTCTCCGGCGGGCAGGCCGTGTGCTCGGCGAGCACCGCGACCTGCTCCTGGGTCGCCGGGTCCTGCAGTTCGACGAAGTCGGTCAGCAGCCGGCGCAGGGTCAGCGGGCGGTCGACGGGCAGCGCGCCCCGGCTCCGGCGGCGGGCGCGCAGCCGGACGGTGCGGTCCAGGTCCAGGCCGAACCGGTCGGCGACCCGCTGGACCAGGGTGTCGGGATTGCGCGGGAGTACCGCCAGGTGGTCGCCGGTCCGGTAGGTGACGCCGTCGGGCAGCCGCAGCCGCACGAAGCGCTTGGAGCGGCCGAGCGGGTGGTCCATGTCGACCAGTTCGTACGCGTCGAGCACCTCCATCGGCTGGACGCCGTGGCGTGCCGCGAGCTCGCCGATGACCGAGTCGGTCGTGTCCTGCAGCTCGTACAGCCCCGCGTCCTGGTCGGTCTCCGTCTCCACCGCGGCCGCCTCCCCCTCGGCTCCGTACCGGTCGAGGAGGGCGGTCCACAGGTCACCGGTCCACCGGTCGACGGTGCCGCCGAAGTCCCCGGAGGCGTCGGCGGCACCGCGCTCCAGAAGGCGTACGGCGCCCGCGGCGGTGAGCTTCTCGTCGATGAGGGTGGGGACACGCTGGTAGGTGGCGGCCCAGTTGCGGTCTCCGACACCGAGTACGGCGTACTGGACGCCGTCGAGCGAGCCGGGCTCAAGTCCCTCCAGCCAGGCGACGAACTCCGTGGCGTCATCGGTCGGCCTGCCGTTGTAGGAGGCGGCCACGATCACCACGGGTCCGGCGCCGGGCGTCAGCTTTCCCACCGCTTCGTTGAGGGGCGTGACGGTCCCGGTGAATCCGCGTTCGCCGCCGTCCTCGGCCAGATCCCGGGCGATGCCCGCGCAGGTCCCCAGGTTGGAGCCGTGCAGGAGGGTCAGTGCGGTGCCGGTGACGCGCCGGGCCGCGGGCCGCTCCAGGGCCGCGGGTACGCCGCTCACGGCGGCGGGACGGCGACGCTCCGCGGCGGTCCGCCGGGCCAGGTCCAGTGTGAACTCGTCGGGCTTGAGAGTGAGCGACTGCTTGATCTTCAGTTGGTAGTTGGTGTGGTCGATCAGCCGGTAGCGGTGGATCAACAGCGCGAGGACCAGGGTCGCCTCGTGCAGCGCGAACTGGCGGCCGATGCAGGCGCGTTCGCCGTTGCCGAACGGCTTGAACAAGTGGACGGGGCGTGCGTCCTCCCGCTCGGGCAGGAACCGGTCGGGGTCGAACAGCTCGACGTTCTCGCCCCAGGCCGGGTCCCGGTGCAGCTGCGGAATGAGCACCAGCAGCGACTCGCCCTTGCGCACGGCGTACTTACCGCCGATGACCGTGTCCTCCAGCGGCTCCACCGCGTAGACGGGCGCCGTGGGCCACAGCCGCAGGCCCTCGTTGAGCACCTGGCGGATGTACGTCAGCTTCCCGATGTCCCCGTAGTCCGGTTCGGGCGCGTCCGTGTCGCCCCACAGCGCGTCGACCTCCGCCTGGGCACGGGCCAGGACCTCGGGGTGCTTGGTCAGGTAGTACAGAGCGAAGGACAGCGCCCCGCTGGTGGTCTCGTGCCCGGCGATGAGGAACGTGATCGCCTGGTGACGGATGTTCACGTCGTCAAGCGGTTCGCCCGTCACGGCGTCGCGGGTGTGCAGCATCCGCCCGAGCAGGTCGTCGGTGCTCTGGTCGCCGGAAGCCCTGCGCTGCCGGATCACGTCGTCGACCAGGTCCTGCATCAGGGTGACGTCGCCGCGGAACTGTTCGGCCTGCCGCCACTTGAAGATCTCCGTACCGGGGATGGACTCCCCCTTCTCCTGGGCGAAACCGAGCGCCCGGGACAGCGAGGTGACGAAGGGGTGCGCCTCGTCGCGGCCGAACGACTCGAAGTCGAAGCCGAAGCCGCACAGGCCGATCGTGTCGAAGGTGAGCCGTGTCATGTCGGCGGCGACGTCCACGGGCTCCGTGCCTGCCGCCCGGTCCCACTTCCCTATCAGCTCCCGGGCGACCTTGAGCATCGTCGCGTGGTACCCGCGCATCGCACCGAGCGAGAACGCCGGCATGAGGATGTCGTGCGCCTTGCGCCAGTTCGGCTCGTCGTTGAAGGCCGTGAACAGCCCGTCTCCGCCGATAGCCCGGAGGACGACGAGGTCCGGGTGGACGTTCTTGCGGAAGCGGGTCTCGTCGGCGAGCTCGGTGACGAGGTCCAGGCCGGAGACGAAGTTGATGTCGTTGCCGAAGATCCGGAGCCTGAAGACCGGCCCCAGCTCCTTGGCCTCCTTCATCACATGGAGCAGGCCGTCGGCACCGCTGGGGACGCTGAACGCGTGGCCGACCAGCGGGAGGGCCGGACGCTGAGGGATCGGCTCGATTCCACGCGGGGACGTCTTGGTCATGAGTTTGCCTTCCATGCCGCACCGGCTGTCGCTTGCAATCAACGTACCTACGACATTGTCACCTGACAATGTCAGTCGAATGTGTTGCGTGACACGGTCACTCGACGGAACCACGGAGCTGAATTGCTCGTGCTCCGGCACGAGAACTCGGTACTGCGCAGGCAACGTGCGAGTCCGGTGCGGTACCAGTGGGCGGACCGGTTGTGGTTCGCGGCAATGTCCTCGCTGACCCCGGCGTCGCTGGGCGCAGGTGTTACCTGTCACGCCAGGGACGTTGCTCCGCTGGCATCGGCGTCTCGTTACACGCAGGTGGGACTACAGCGAGTGCCGCGAGGCTGGCGCTCACCGCGGCAAGATGATCGACCGTGCTGCTGCGACTGGCTACCTCGGCGTGACGAACGGGTTCGCGATGCTGCGCCTGCTGCCAATGACCGACCGGGACAAGGACGCTGAGATCCTCGCTTGGCACCGCGGCCTCGTCGCACACCGCCATACCGCCTCCTGCCGCCGAAGACCTTGACTGCCGGGCACGGTTCATGATCCGGGACCGAGACGGGAAGTTGGGATCTGGCGCCATTCCCAGCGCACGAGACGGCGGTAGCGCGAGGATCTCGGCGTTGCTCGCGGCGGTCGATCGGCCCAGCAAGAGGCGGCAGCCCAGTAGTCGGCAGAAGATCAGGGAGAGCAGTCCTCCGAGGACGACGCCCGGCCTCCGCCGGGCGCACCATCGGGACCCGGCCCAGGCGATCGGCTTCCTGCGCCACCTCGCCGCAACCCTGGCGCTGACCCACGGCGTCGAGCTGACCATCGTCTCGAAGACCCTGCGCCACTCCACGATCTCCACCAGGGCCAACATCTACGGCCACCTCATCAAACCCGCAGCCCGCCAAGCCGTCGACGCCATCGCCCAGCGGCTCGACCACGAGGAAAACAGCCGAGTGGGCGGCCACCTTGGGTGGCCGCCCCCGGCCCGCGGCCCCGTTGAGGCCGGTTTGCAGCGTGCTCGCGTCCAGGCGCCGGGCCTCGCGCAGCGCGTCGGGATCGACCTCGATCACCGCGTGCAGGAGCGGGTCGATGCGTTCGATGCGCTCCAGGTAGTGGCGGGTGACACGCCACGCTGAACTCGTCCGACCAGGTCGGCCACCCCTGCTCGTGGCCATGACGCTCGCGGCGCTGGGCACCGCGGCCCACCACACCGCGCCACGGACTCCGTCCGCCGGCCGGCCGGGGGCCGGAGTGTCAGACGGCCGAGTGGGGCGGGGGGCTCGGGTCGAAGGTCAGGTGCAGTGATTCCAGGCCGATGTTCGCGCGGATCAGTCTGGCTCGGTGCGGGGTGCCTTCGGCGATCGCGTAGTCGGAGATGTGGCGGTGCCATTCCTCAAGGATCAGTTGCATTTCCAGGCGGGCGAGGTGGGTGCCCAGGCAGCGGTGGACACCTACGCCGAAGCTGGTGTGGGGGTTTTCCGGGCGGTGGAAGTCGGTGTCGTGGGGGTGCGGCCAGCAGCTTTCGTCGCGGTTGGCGGTGGTCAGGTGGGCGTTGACGAGGGTGCCGGCGGGGATGGGACAACCACCGATCTCGACGTCCTCGGTGGTGATGCGGGGGAGGAAGGGGGCCGGTGGGTCGAGCCGCAGCAATTCTTCCACCGCGGCCGGGACGAGGGAGAGGTCGTCCGCCAGTTCACGACGTCGAGCGGGGTCGGTGGCCAGGCGCTCCATGGTGAGGCCCAGTGCGTCGGTGACGGTTTCCAGACCGGCGAGGACGAGCATCAGGCACAGCCCTATCGCCTCCTCGTCGGAGAACCGGTCCTCGCCGTCCAGGGCCAGGATCTCGCTGAGCATGTCGTCGCCGGGGTGGGTGCGACGGGCCTGGATCAGCTCGGCGAGGTAGCCGGCCATGGCCATCGTCAGGTCCACCCTGGCGGCCCGTTCATCGTCGGTGAGGACGAGTTCACCGGCGGCGTTGGCGGTGAGCTGGAGGGCGGCGTCCTTCCAGGCGATGAGCCTGTCCCGGTCGGCGAGCGGCATGTCCAGGAGGGTCAGCAGGGCCTGCGCGGGGAAGGGGACGGCGATGTCCGCGACGAAGTCGCAGCCGCCGCGGGCCTTGACCGCCTCGATGAGGTCGACGGCCTGGGCGCGCAGCGCGTCCGTGAGCGGCCGGATCCGGCGGGGGCTGAAGAGGGGTTGCAGGATGCGCCGGTAGTGGGTCTGCTCGGGTGGGTCGAAGGCCAGCGGGATGAGGGGGTATCCGGTCTCCACGGCCTCGAAGACCTTCGCGAGGGAGAACCGGTCCGGCGCCTTGAGCACCGCCTTGACGACGGCGAAGCTGGTCAGGGCGAGGCCGTCCGCCGTGGGGGCGGGCTCGCCCAGGGCGGCCAGTGTCCGCCAGGCGTCGTCCCGTCGTTCGGCCACCGGGAGGTCCCTGACGTGCTGCACGGCGTCGTGGCCGACCGTCGTCGTGGGTGCTGATTCGTTCATCGTCACTCTCGTCGTCGAAGGGGTTCGGTCTGCCGCGGTGCTGGCTCAGACCCGTATGGGCAGGCGTGCCGCGCCGCGGAGGCTGAGCAGTCCGTTCCACTCGACCTCGCCGTCCAGGGCGAGATCGGGGAACCGGCGCACCAGCTCTCCGATCGCCACCCGGCCTTCGATACGGGCCAGGGTGGCGCCGAGGCAAAGGTGGATACCGCCGCCGAAGGACACGTGGCGGCGCGCGTTCGCCCGGTCCAGGCGCAGTTCCTCCGCGTCGGGTCCGAAGAACTCCTCGTCCCGGTTGGCCCCGGCCAGGTTGGCGAGAATGAAGGAGCCGGGAGGGATCTCGTACTCACCGACCTGGTACGGCTCCAGCGTGACCCGCCTGCTGTTGTGCACCGGGGCGTCGTAGCGCAGCATCTCCTCGACCGCGTTGGCCGCCAACTCGGGCTTGGCGCGCAGGAGTTCCAGCTGGTCGGGGTTGCGGAGCAGGGCGAGGGTGCCGCCGGAGATGAGGTTCACGGTGGTCTCGTGACCTGCGACGTAGAGCATGGTGACCTGGGCGACCAGCTCGTCGTGGGTGAGCTTGTCCCCGTCGTCCTCGGCAGCGATGAGCGCGCTGAGCAGATCGTCGGCGAGGTGGTTCCGCTTCCACGCGACGGCGTCACCGACCAGCTCGAACAGCTCCGCGTCGGCGGCCTCGACGGCCCTCATCACCACGGGATCGGTGGTCGGTTCGACCGAGCGCATCAGCGTGCCGGTCAGCTCCCGCATGTGCCGGGTGTCGGTCGGGGGCATGCCGAGCATGTCCGAGATGACCGTGAACGGCAGGGGGAAGGCCAGCGTCTCGACCAGGTCGCCGCCCCCGGCCTCGGCGAAGCTGTCCAGGGCGTCGGTGACGAGGGCGTGGATGCGGGGCTCCATGGCGTTGACCGCGCGTACCGTGAACGCCTGGGTGACCAGCTTGCGCAGCCGGGTCTGGTCCGGGGGGTCCCGGTCCAGCAGGGCGAGGCCCTTCAACCGCGGCTCGTCCGTGACGCCCGCCTTCTCGTACGCGTCGCGGAAGGGCCCCGGGGCGACATGCCGCTGTTCGACGGAGAGGCTGGAGCGCAGCAGGTCGAACACGTCCTGGTAGCGGGAGAGCATCCAGAAGCCGCCCGGGTGCTCGTGCACCGGCACTTCCCTGCGCAACTCCGCGTAGTGCGGATACGGATCGTTCATGAAGTCCGGTGTGAACGGATTGAAGATCAACGGCTCGCCTTCCGGCACCGTGCTCATGGTGTGCTCCTGTTCCGGATGTGTGGGCATGGGTCTATTGCGTCTGGAGACTGCGCAGCCGGCCGTTGACGTGCTCGGCCGCGCCCTCCATGAGGGTGTCGGCGATGGCCTCGACCGTGCGGGCCCGCCGGTGTTCCAGCGGGGTCCCGGCGACCGCCTGGTTGAACGCGCCCATCGACGGGCCGCAGTGGATGAGGTAGTCGACCCTGGACCGCTGATCGCCGGTCAGCGCGAGGCGCAGGCCACGGGCGAAGTACGTGCGGAACAGGGCCGCCAGGGCCGCCTTGGGCTCCGTGCCGGGGGCCGGAGGAGGGGAGGACGCCTCCGCACCCAGGTAGCGGTGGAACACCTGGGTCCTGGTGTCGTCGTCGATCTCGGTCAGGGAGCCGTGGCGGCGCCAGAGTTCATGGAGCCGGGACGCCCGGGCGGGGAAGAGCAGCCCGCGCTTCACATAGCGGGCCTGGACGCCGAGTTCGAACAGTTCGCCCCAGGGCGCGGCGGCCACGTCGTACTCGTGCAGCTCCTGAAGGATCTCCTTCACCTGGTCACTGGTGGCCGCCTCCACCGCGCACTGGTTGACCGAACCGGTCAGCACGAATTCGGCGCCCATCAGAAACGCCGCCGCGACCGCCTCCGGGGTGCCGATGCCACCGGCGCATCCGATGTGCACCCGGTGGCCGGGCAGGGCCGACCAGTCCCGCAGCCGCAGCGTCGCGGGGAGCAGCGACAGCAGATCGGCCGTGCCACTCAGCCAGCCGCCTTCCGCTTCGACGCACAGGTCGTCCGCCATCGGGCGGTCCGCAGCGGCCCGGGCCTCGGCCTCGGTCACGGCGCCCGCCGCGAGCAGCCGGGCGACCAGCGGTTCGGGCGGTGGCGCCAGGAACGCGGCGGCGGCATCGGTCCTGGACACCTTGGCCAGGATCCGGCCGCCCTTGAGCCGGAAACGCACCAACTGCTCGGTGATCAGCGGGAAGCCGGATGCCTCGACCAGGTCGATCCCGTGCCGCAGTAGCGCGTCGACCAACACGGCCTCCTGCTCGGTTGCCCCGTACCGGTACAGGAAGTTGACCCCGAAGGCACCGCCGGGCCCCAACTCGTCTACGGCATCGCGCAGTTGCCGTTCCGTCTCGTCGGCGGAAAGGCCACCGACACCGAGGAAGCCGAGCAGGCCCGCCTTCGCCGCCGAGCGCACCAGGTGGGTTCCGGAGACACCTCCGTACATCGAGCCCACCAGATAGGCGCGCCGCAGCCCGTACCGTTCGCGGAAGCTCCGGGCGCCGAGTGCGTCGGCGTGCACAGCGGGCGTAACAGGATCGGCCACCGCCGCCGCTTGCGTGGCCGTGGGGAGGGCCGGAGCCGGCTCACCGGCCGCCTTGATGCGTCGGACCAGTTTGGTGAGCACCTGTCCGGGGCCCAGCTCGACGAAGTCGAAGTCGCCCTGCCGCATCAGGGTGTGCACGGTCTCGGTCCACCGGACCGGGGAGGCGATCTGGGCCGCCAGCCGCTCCTTGAACGTGTCGTACGTGTACGGCATGGCGTCCACGTTGGCCAGCACGGGAATCGCCGGGGCGCGCAGGTCGAACCCGGCCAGGAAGGCGGCGAACTCCTCGGCCGCCCCGCGCATGTAGCGGGAGTGCAGCGGCGCGCTGACGTTGAGCCGCACTGTTCTGGCACCGGTGGCCTCCAGGGCCGCGCACGCCGCATCGATCTGCTCGCCCGGGCCGGAGATGACGAACTGGTCCATGGCGTTGTGGTTGGCCAGGTCCAGGCCGTCGAGGCCGGGTTCGGCGAGCGTACGGGTCACGGTCGGCTCGTCGGTGCCGACCACCGCCGCCATCCCCCCGCCACCGGCGGCGGCCATCAGCTCGCCGCGCCGCCGCACCAGTCGCAGCCCGGTTTCGAAGTCGAAGGCCCCGGACGCGAAGAGCGCCACGTACTCGCCCAGACTGTGCCCGATCAGAACGTCGGGCGGCACCGGGTCCTGGTCGGCGCGCCGCAGGTACGACAGCGCGCCGACCACGTACAGCGCGGGCTGGGTGAACTCGGTGTGCCTCAGGCGGCGCTCCGGATCGCTCACGCACAGCTCCCGGATGGAGTAGCCGAGCACGCGGTCCGCGATCGCGGTGTGTTCGGGAAACTCCTCGAACAGGCCCGCGCCCATCCCCCGCCGCTGCGCCCCCTGACCAGGGAATCCGTAGACCTTCATGGCGTGTGCCTTCCTTGGTGTCTTCGGGGCGGCGTGTGCCCGGGCCGTCCCGAAGAGGTCGGTGTCCTTGGCGAACGGGCTGAGGAGCGGCAGCGAGGTGGAGCGGGTGTCCTTGGGGAGGACGGCGCGCAGGAAGTTGTGCAGGGTGCCCGAGGGGCCCAGGTCCAGGTAGAGGAAGTCGCCGCGCTCCTGGAACCACGCCATGGCGCGCTCGAACTCGATCGGCCGGCGCGCGGCGCACTGGAAGTGCTCCGTGGTGGGCCGCTCCACCGGTGCGCCGTCCACACAGGACACCCAGGGGATGCGCGGAGGCGCGAAGGCCACTCCGTCGAAGCTCCGCCGGCTCTCCTGCACCGCCCCGTCCATCAGCCGGGAGTGGAAGGCGTATTCGACGGGCAGCCGCAGGTGCACCACGTTCCGGGCGCGAAGTCCGGCTTCGGCGCGGGTCAGCGCGATCTCCGCGCCCGCGACCACGAAGCTGCCCGGGTAGTTGCGGGCGGCGATCTCACACGCGTCGAGGCCCGGCACCGACTCCATCAGCCCGGGGTCGCCGAACACGGCGAGCATGCCGCCGCGGGGGGTCGTGCGCAGCGCGTCGGCCTGCCGGACCAGCACCCGCAGGCAGTCGGACGGGTCGAGGCTGCCCGCGACGACGGCCGCCGCGTACTCGCCGAGGCTGGCTCCGAGCAGCTGGTCGGGCTCGATGCCCGCCGCCCGGAGAGTGTCCGCCAGCGCGATCTCGATCATGACGATGCCCGGGTGGGTGATCCGGGTGTCGACGAAGGGGTGGTACCTCGGCTGCTCAGGGTCGAAGATCCGGGCGAGCACCGACTCGCCCAGCTCCTCGGCGACCACGGCGTCGTAGCGTCTCAGCTCCGTACGGAACACCTCGTTCTCGTCGTACAGCTCCTTGCCCATCCCGAAGTACTGCGAGCCCTGACCGGAGAACATGAACACCACGGGCAGCGGGCCTTCCGGAGCCCGGCCGGGACGGGCGCGGTCCGCCGCCGTGCCGCTCATCGGTAGGTGTCCCAGAACAGGCCCCCGGCCGGGGCGGCGGGTGCGGCGGCGCCCCTGATGACGACCCGCCGGTTCAGCGCGGCCTCCGGCAGCGGCCGCCTGGCCGGGTGGTGGCCTACGGGCGCGGGACCGACCAGCAGGTGTGCGTTGGTGCCACCGTCGGCGAAGCAGTTGAGCGCGGCGATGCCCGCCGTCCCCGGCCATGGCCGGGGCTCCCTCGGAAAGTACAGCGGCGAGGCGGCCAGGTCGAAGTGGGCCGGCGGTTCCTGCCCGGAGCGGAACGGCACCTGCTCCTGGTGCCGCAGCATCAGCACGACCTTGATGAACGCGGCGATCCCCTCGGCGGCCAGCGGGTGTCCGATGTTCGGCTTGACGGAGCCGAGCGCCACCGGCTGTGCGGAACCGGACCGGTAGACCGCCTGGATCGCCTTGAGTTCGAGCAGGTCGGTGACGGTCGAGCCGGATCCGTTGGCCTCCACCCAGCCGATGTCCCCGGGGAAGTGGCCGCTGTGCGCCAGCGCCTGGGCCATCACCTCCTTCTGCGCCTGCGGATTCGGGGTGGCCGGGCCCGCGGTGCGGCCGTCGTTGTTGACCGCGATGCCCTTGAGGACGGCGAGCACCCGGTCCCCGTCGGACTGCGCCCGGGCCAGCGGTTTGAGGAGGACGGCACCGGCTCCCTCGCCGAGGACGAGTCCGGCCGCCCTGCGGTCGAACAGGTGGAACTCGGAGCCCGGGTTCAGCAGTCCCCGCCGGGCGAAGACCTCGTGCGCCCGCCCGTCCATGAGCAGGCTCACCCCGGCGACCACCGCCGATTCGATGTCGCCGGCCCGCAGGGCCCGTACCGCCATGTCCATCGCCACCAGGGCGGAGGAGCAGGCGGTGTCGACCACCATGCTGGGCCCGCGGAAGTCGAAGAACTGCGACACGTTCGCGGAGAGGTAGTTCTGTCCGGTGGCCATCACCGGGTTCTTCGCCTGGCCCAGCCGGATGTCGTCCGGGGCCCAGCCCGACCGGGCGCCGACGTACACACCGACCCGGCGTCCCTTCAGCTCGGCGGGCCGGTAACCGGCGTCGTGCACCGCGCTGTTGACCTGCTCGAGCAGCAGCAGCGCCTGCGGGTCCATGGCGGCGACGTCCGCCTCGGACAGCAGAAATGCCTCCGGGTCGAAGCCGAGCACATCGGGCAGCAGCCCCGCGAGGTGACCGGCCGACCCGCCGAAGCGCCCCTCGGGTACGGGCCGCAGGGCGGAGCGGCCCTCGCGCAGCAGCTCCCAGTACTCCCCCGCGGAACCGGCGCCGGGGAATAGGCAGGACAGGCCGACCACGGCGATGTCCGCACCGGCGGGTACCGGCTCGGCGGACACGGACACGGCTGATACGGGATCGGCGACGGCCTCCTTCTGTGCCACGGATGCCGCGGGCAGCGGCGCATCGGACGGGGCGCCGCCGAAGCGGGCGACGAGCTCGTCCCGGTGTTCCCGGGCGAGATGGGCCGCGAAGCCGTCGGCGGTCGGATGCTCCAGCAGCGCCGACGGGTCGATCGACACGTCCAGCTGCTTGGCCAGGGTCTGTACGAGCTGGGTGACCAGGATCGAGTCGATGCCGTAGTCGTGCACCGGGACATCGCCACTGAGCCGGGCGCGGTCGAACCGCAACTCCACCGCCAGCTGGTCGAGCAGCCATGAGGCCGCGGCGTCCATCGCGGCCCGGACCGCTCCTTGGGCGGCTCCTTCGGCCGTTCCTGGGTGCGCCCCGGACGGCTCCGGTGGGGCTGCCGGGGCCTCGGTCCGTACGGGGGCGGGCGCCAGGTGGCGGCCGGTCAGCCGCTCGGGCTGCCAGTCGGCGTCCGGACGCACCACCGCGGGCATGACCACGCGGGCGCCACTGGCGAGCGCCCGGTCCAGCAGCGCGAGCCCCTGCTCGTCCGGCAGCGTGGCCAGCCCGGAGGCCCGGTAGGCGGCGCTGCGTGCCTCCCCCATGCCGGTGTCCTTCCAGCTCGGCCACTGCACGCTCACCAGCGGCAGCCCGTGCGGGCGCGCCTCGGCGACCGCGTCCAGGTAGGCGTTCGCCATCGCGTAGTCGCTCTGCCCGACGGCCAGTGCGGGTACGGCGGCGGCGACTGAGGAGTAGAGCACGAACAGGGCAAGTGGCTGGTCGCGGAAGCACTCCACGAGGGTGTCCAGGCCGAAGACCTTGGGGCCGATCACCTGCTCGATGCCCGTGCGCGGCTTGCGAACGAAGGCGGGGTTGGCGGTGTCGGTGACGCCCGCGCTGTGGATCAACCCGCCGGCCGGGCCAAGCCTGCGGGTGACGCCCGCCAGTGCCGTGGCGATGGCCTGCCGGTCGTCCAGCGGGACGGACAGGACCTCCAGCTCCACACCCTGGTCCGCAAGCTCCGCCAGGGGGCGCAGCTTGCGGCCGAGCACGCCGCCTTCGGCGATGTGCGCTGCCCAGTCCGCCCGGGGCGGCAGCTCCTCACGGCCGGTGAGGACGAGCTTGCGGACGCCGTACCGGGCGACGAAGTGGCGCGCGGTCAGCAGTCCGATGCCACGGGTGCCACCGGTCACCCAGAGCACGTGTCCGGCCGGGAACCGTACGGGCCCACCCGTATGGTCCGGAAGTTCGCGGAGCACCGTACGGTGGCGGATCCCGTCGCGATAGGCGACCTCGGGCGGCTCATCCCCGGCGCCGAGTTCATCGGCCACCCACCGGCACAGCTGCTCGTCGTCGGCCTGCCCGAGGTCGAGGTGGCGGGAGCGCAGATGGCGGTACTCGCTCTGCAGCATCCGGTAGAGCCCGGTCCGGGCCGCGCCCGCAGGGGCCGGTGTCGTACCCCGGGAGACGAGCAAGGCGCTCAGCCCGCGCCCGCCCCCGTCCACCACTCGCTGCAACCAGCCCAGCCAGGTGTGCAGTACGGAGCGGTCGACGGGCTCCCCGGCCGGTGCGCAGCCCGCCAGGTCGACCACTGCGTCGTAGCGGTCCCAGCGGGTGTCCGTGGCGTCGAGGTCGGCTCGGAGTCGTTCGCGGGTGAGGATTTCCGCGGTCGGCAGGGTGGCGGCCAGCCGGGCGGCCGGGCCCTCGGTCCCCGGTACGGCCAGGATGGCGGTCCTGCCTGGCGGCATGGTCCGCCGCGCGGGTTCGGCGGGCATCCAGTGCCTGGTCAGCAGCAGTTCCCCGGCGGTGGGGCCGGTTTCGAGGGCCGCCAGTTCGGCGTCGGCCGCCGCCAGCCAGACCCGGCCACCGCCGAACGGATAACCGGGCAGGGGCACCCGGCCGGGCCGTGCTTCGCCGTGCAGGGCCGCCCAGTCGACCCGCCGTCCCGCGGCCCAGGCGGCCGCGCAGGCCGCCGGATCGGTCGACGGCGTCGCGTCGTCGGCCGGTTTACGGGGGTCGACTGTTCCGGTCCAGCAGTCGGCCGGTTCACCCCCGGCCGCGAACTCCTCCAGCCGGGTGGCGAGTTGCGGAAGGTCGTCGAAGCGCACCGCCAGCCGGTGCGCCATGGCCTCGCGTCCCGACTGTAGCGTCCAGGCGACTTCCTGCGGGGCCGCGCCGGAGCCCTCGGCGCGCAGGTGTGCCGCCAGGCGGCGGGCCTGTTCGGCCAGCCGATCGGGCTCCCGGGCCGAGAGGACCGCCAGGTGCGGACCGGCCGGGCGGGCCGGTGGAAGCGCGACGGCAGGGTACTCCTGGAGGATGATGTGCGCGTTGGTGCCACCCGCACCGAAGGAGCTGACGCCCGCGGTCCTCGGTCTCGTGGTGCCGTCGGCGAGCGGACGGCGCGGCCAGGGCGCGAGGGCGCGCTGGACCTCGAACGGGGTGGCCGCGAAGTCGATGTTCGGGTTGAGCGGGTCCGCGTGCAGGGTGGGAACCAGCTCACCGTGGCGCATCTGCAACAGCACCTTGGTGACGGCCGCGATGCCGGCCGCCGACTCGGCGTGCCCGATGGCGGACTTGACCGAGCCGATCGGCAGTCGCTCCGGCATGTCGTCCCCGAAGGCCCGCATCATGCCGGTCACCTCGACCGGGTCGCCGAGCGCCGTACCTGTGCCGTGTGCCTCCACGTAGTCCAGGTCCGCCGGGCGCATCCCGGCACGGTCGAGCGCGGCCCGCACCAGATCTCCCTGCGCTCTGGGGCTGGGGACGTTGAAGCCGCGCCCCGTGCCGCCGTGGTTGACCGCGGACGCCTTGACCACCGCCAGGATCCGGTCGCCGTCGGCCAGCGCTGCGTCGAGCCGCTTGAGCAGGACCGCGCCGGAACCCTCGGCCGGGACGTATCCGGTGCCGCCCTCGCCGAAGCTGCGGCAGCGGCCGTCCTCGGCGAGGAAGCCACGCCACGCCAATTGCAGGTACTTCGCCGGGTGGCTGGTGATGTTGACGCCACCGGCGACCGCCACATCGCAGTCACCGTCGCGGATGGCCTGACACGCCTGGTGGATGGTGACCAGCGCGGAGGAGCACATCGTGTCCACGGCGACGCTGGGCCCGGTGAAGTCGAAGAAGTACGACACTCGGTTGGCGACCGAGGCGAACGAGGAGTGCGGGGGCAGGCCCTCGCCGCGCAGCGCCTCCTGGACACCGTAGAGCTGGTACTGGCCGTACATCATGCCCACGAACACTCCGGTGCGGAAGCCCCGCAGCCCCTCCCGGGTGACGCCGGCGTCCTCCAGGAGATGCCAGACGGTCTCCAGGAACACCCGCTCCTGGGGGTCGGTGTGCTCGGCCTCGATGTGTGACATCCGGAAGAACATCGGGTCGAAGCGGTCGGCGCCCCGGATGAAGCCGCCCCACCTGCCGTACGTCTTGCCGGTCCGCGAGGTGTCGGCGTCGTGGAACAGGTCGTTGTTCCACCGCTCGGACGGGATCTCCTCGACGCAGTCCCGGCCCTCGCGCAGGTTGCGCCAGAACTCGTCCACGTCGTCCGCCTGCGGATACCGGCCCGCGACGCCGATGATCGCGATGTCTTCGCCGCGGGGGGTGGTGTGTGCGGTGGTGGGCTCGGCGGGGGCGGCCTCGGTGGCGACAGCTCCAACGGCGGCGGGACCGGCGGTGGCGGGACCGGCGGTGGCGGGACCGGCGGTGGCGGGGCCGGCGGTGGCGGGATGCCGTGTGGCCAGCGCCTCCGGGTGTGCTCCGGCCAGGTGGTCCGCCAGTTCGCGGACCGTCACGTACTCGAACAGCAGGGTCTTCGACAGCGGGCCGACGTGCTCCTCCAGCCGCCGGGTCACGCTCAGCGTGATCAGTGAGTCCACCCCGTACTGGTCGAAGGTCTCGGTGACAGCGATCTCCGCCTCCGGCAGCTTCAGCTCCTCCGCCATGATCCGGAGCACCAGGCGCTCGGCCCGGGCCCGTACATCCGTCGTATCCGCCACCTCGGCCGCCTGGGCCCCTGGCGCGGTGGGGTTCGTCGTGTGCTTCGTCTTCTCCTCGCCGCGCAGGGCGGTCAGGATCCGGGCCGGGTCGCCCGCCGCGAGCAGCAGCCTCGGCGCGGTCCCGGCCAGGGCCCGCTCCAGCGCGTCCAGCGCCGGGCGGGTGCGCAGCGGACGCATGCCGAGCACCCGGGCCGCGTGCTCCTGCCCACTGCTGTCGACGCGCATACCGCCGTCGGCCCACAGCGGCCAGGCGGCGGCGAGGGTACGGCCGTGCCGCGTGCCCCGGCGGCGCTGTTCCTCGCGCCGCTCGGCGAAGTGGTCGAGGAAGGCGTTGGCGAAGGCGTAGTCGGTCTGGCCGACGTTGCCGAACACCGCCGCCGCGGAGGAGAACGTCACGAAGTAGTCCAGCGCGTCCTCGCGGGTCGCCTCGTCCAGCAGCGCGGTCCCGTGCACCTTGGCGGCCAGCACCTCCTCCGCATCCGCCCGGGACTTGTGGCGCAGCAGGGCGTCCCTGAGCACCCCGGCGGCGTGCAGGACCCCGCTCACCGCACCGTGCTCCCGGCGTGCCCCGGCGATCAGCGCGTGGACCGCCGCGGCGTCGGAGCCGTCGGCCTGGACCACGCGGGCGCCGATCGCCCGGGCGCGGGCCTCGGTCCCGGGGTCGGGAGCGGTCCGCGACGCGAGCACGATGCCGCCCTCCGTGACTCCCGCGGCGCGCCGTGCGGCGGCGATGTGCTCGGCCAGCAGCAGTCCCAGCGCCCCGGTCCCGCCGGTGATGACGTGGGCTCCCGAGCCCGTGAAGGCGGACCCGGTGGCGGCGGGCAGGCTGACCTGTTGCCAGGAGCCGCGGGTTCGCCCGGTGGCGTCGATCCGGACCTCGGGTCCGCCCTCGGCGCCGAGTTCGCCGGCCACCGCCTCGGCGAGCGAGCCGTCCGCGACGGCCAGGACACCGAAGTCGAGGGACGGGTGTTCGCTGCGCACCGAGCGGGCGAACGCGGCCATCGCCGGATGGGCGGGCGATACGGCCGGAGCGCGGTGGACGTAGAGGTAGCGCAGTGCGTCGCGCCGCTCGTGCTGCCACTCCCGGCAGAAGGCCAAGGCCACGTGGAAGCCGTGCTCGACCGCGCTGCCGGGGTCGGCGTCCTCCCCCGCCAGATGTACTACATGGACGGGGCCGGGTCCCTGCCCTCCGGCGCGGACCGCCGCCCCGGCGTCGAATCCGGCGGTCAGCTCGATGTGCTGGACGGTCGCACCGGCTGCCGTGAGGGCGGCGCCGACAGCGGGGCCGTGGGATCCGGCATCCAGCACCAGAACGGTCCCCTGCCACTGCCGCGTGGTGAGAGGCGCGGGCTCCCGGACCGGTTCGAACGCAGCCACCGCATCGTCCGCGGCCGCCGTGCCCCGCGCGGCCACCATGTGGCCCGCGGGCACCGCGCGGAGCGTGAAGGACTCGATCGCGAGCACCACGTCACCCGCCCGGTCCAGCAGCGCCACGTCGAAGCAGAGCGTTCCGGCGGTGTCCGGGCGCGCCGAGGGGGTGGCGTACGCGTACATCAGCTCGGGCAGTTCGCCGTACAGCCGCACCGATCCCACGGAGAAGGGCAGATACGGCAGCGGGCGGGTCAGGTCGTCGGCGCCGGGCGCGAGTCGGCCCGCCGTCTGGAGGGCAGCGTCCAGGAGCGACGGGTGGAACACGTAGTCAGCGGCGTCCGCGACGCGCGCCCCGGGCAGGCGCAAGGACGCCAGCGCCTCGCGCTCGCCGACCGCGAGTTCTTCGATCACCCGGAAACTGGGACCGTAGTCCAGGCCCAGCCGGGAGAAGGCCGTGTAGCAGTCGGCACCGGCCCGGACGGCCGTGCAGCGCGCCCGCACGCCCGCCGGGTCGATCCGGGCGGGACGGTCCCCGGCTTCGCCGACCAGCAGCGTGCCGTGCGCGTGCACCGTGACGTCGTCACCGGCGGTGCGCACCTCGAAGGAGGTGCCGCTGTCGCCGGTCAGCCGGACCACCACCCGGTGCTCGCTGCCTGCGGGGACCCGGATGGGGCTCGCCCACACCAGGCCGTCGACGCCGCGAACCGGTGCGCTCAGGGCGCGTTCACCGGCCAGCCGGGCCATCTCCAGGTACACCACGCCGGGCAGCACAGGCTCGCCGCCGACGACGTGGTCGTGCAGGAAGAACTCTTGCCCGGTGAGGGTCTTGGAGAAGGCCGGGCCGCCCTCGGTGGGGGCAGCGGTGTCCAGCAGGGCCGGATGCGGCGGGGTGACGGCCCGGCCGGGTGCCACCGCCGGGGACGGCCCTGGTGCGAACCAGTGGCGAGTGGCGGCGAACGGGTAGGTGGGCAGGTGCACCCGGCGCGGGGCGGTGCCCCGGTGCAGCGCCCGCCAGTCGATGTCGGCACCGGACAGCCACGCGCGGGAGACCGTGGCCACATCGGGTGTATCGCTGACCGCCGGGTGCGGGGCGGCGCCCCGTTCGGCCTGTCCGGTGCGCACCGCCGAGGGGTGGCCGGACAGGTGCGCGACCAGCTCCGCGCGCAGCCCCGCGGTGCCGTCCGCCACCACGGCGAGCCGGTGGCCCATGGGCTCCCGTCCGGTCTGGAGGGTGTATGCCAGGTCGCCCGGCCGGACATCGTGATCCGCCAGGTGGTCGGCGAGTTGCCGCGCGGAGCGCCGCAGCGCCTCGGGGTCGCGGGCGGAGAGGACGAACAGCTGCTGCACCGCACCGTCCTCGCGGGTGTCCGGCATGTGGTCTTCCTCCACTACGACGTGCGCGTTGGCCCCTCCGAAGCCGAAGGAGCTGACACCGGCGCGCCGCGGCAGCTCGTGTCCGGCCGCGTCGCGCGGCCGCGGCCAGGGGCGGGCGGTGGCAGCCACCTCGAACGGGCCGCCGTCGAGTTCCAGGTAGGGGTTCTGCTCACGCAGGTGGAGGCTGGCCGGGATGGTGCCGTGCCTCATGGCCAGCACCACCTTGAACAGCCCGGCGATGCCGGCCGCGGCCTCCAGGTGGCCGATGTTCGTCTTGACCGACCCGATGGCGCAGCCGGGCGCGGCGGTGGTGCCCTGTTCCGCGCGCAGCCGGCGGAAGGCGGTGCTCAGCCCGGTGGTCTCGATCGGGTCGCCCAGCGCGGTGCCGGTGCCGTGGGTCTCGATGTAGCCGACCGTCTCCAGTGGCACACCGGCGGTGCGGTACGCCTCGGCCAGCAGATCCGCCTGGGCGTCCGGGCTGGGTGCGGTGAGCGATGTCGTACGGCCGCCGTGGCCCGCCGCGGCCGCCCGGATGACGGCGTGCACGGCGTCGCCATCGCGCCTGGCCCGGTCGTCCAGCTTGAGCAGCACGGCGCCGACGCCCTCGCCGCGTACGTAGCCGTCGGCCCGACTGTCGAAGGTCTTGCAGCGGCCGTCCGGGCTCAGCATCCCGCCCTGGCTCAGCACCTCGTACACCGTCGGCGTGAGGATGAGGTTGACGCCGCCCGCGAGGGCCAGGTCGCAGGTGCCGTCGCGCAGCGCGGCGCAGGCCAGGTGGACGGCGGAGAGCGAACTGGAGCAGGCCGTGTCCACGGCCATGCTGGGGCCGCGCAGATCCAGCAGGTAGGAGATCCGGTTGGGGATGACGGACAGCGCCGCGCCGGTGGCGGTGTGGCTCTGCGGGGCGTGGCCGGCGGCCCGCTGGGCCTCCAGGTAGTCGGCGTTGGCCACCCCGATGAACACTCCGACGCGCTGTCCGGCGAGGTCGGACGGGCGGTAACCGGCGTCCTCGACGGCCGCCCAGACCACCTCCAGCAGCAGCCTCTGCTGGGGGTCCATCAGCTCCGCCTCGCGCGGCGAGATGCCGAAGAAGGCGGCGTCGAAGCGGTCCGCGCCGGGGATGAAGCCGCCCCAGCGGGAGGACGGCTGGTCGCGCCAGTCCCAGCGCCCGGCGGGCACTTCGCCCACCAGGTCGTGCCCGGCGGCCAGATGGGACCAGAACGCGTCCAGGTTCTCCGAGCCGGGCAGGCGCCCGGCCATGCCGATGATCGCGGCATCGCCGCCGGGCCGCGGCCCGGCCGGTTGCCCGGCTGGCCGCGGCTCGGCCGCCGGTCGTTCCGCGGCGGCACCGAACCGTGAGGTCAGCTCGGCGGGGTGGTGTTCCCACAGGTGCTCGGCCAGCGCGGACAGCGTGCCCTTGCGGTAGAAGAGGGTCGGACGGACCTCGATGCCGTACGCATTGCGCAGTTCGGCGCTCAGCGCGGTGAAGCGCACCGAGTTCATGCCGACCTCGCCGAGCGGCGTGTCCGGACCGATGTCCTGGGGTCGTACGTCCGCCAACTCGCCTACGACAAGGGCGAGTTCGGACATCAGTGCCTCAACGCGGCCCGTGGCCGCGGCGGGTTCGGCGGACCGCGGTGGCCGCTCGGTCGCCGGGTTGCCGAAGCGCGCCCGCAGGTCGGCCGGTGCCAGTGTGGCCAGCGCGGTGCGGTCGACCTTGCCGTTGAGCGTGTACGGGAGGGAAGCCATCCGGATCAGTGCGTCGGGGAGCATATGGGATGGCAGCCAGGCGGCGAGCCGGTCCCGGGTCGGTTCGGGGGCACCGTCGTCGAGCACGTAGCACGCCCGCAGCGTGCTGTCGCCGCCACCGCGGCCATGTGCCACCACCGCGGCCTCGCGTACGCCTTCCAGCCGCCGCAGTGCCGACTCGATCTCCTCCGGTTCGACCCGGAAGCCACGCACCTTCACCTGGGCGTCCATCCGGCCCAGGTAGGCGATCCGCCCGTCGGCCAGCCTGCGGACCAGGTCGCCCGTGCGGTACATCGTGGCGTCCGGGCGGGTCGCGAAGGGGTCGGGCAGGAAGCGCTCGGCGGTCAGCTCGGGGCGGCCGAGGTAGCCATCGGCCACGCCGTCGCCGCCGATGTACAGCTCACCAGCGACACCGGTGGGCACCGGCCTGCGCGCGCTGTCGAGCACGTACAGCCCGGTATTGGCGACCGGAGTCCCGATGGTGACGGGCTCGCCGCGCCGCAGCCTGCTCACCGCCGACCAGATGGTGGTCTCGGTGGGGCCGTAAAGGTTCCACACCTCGCGGCAGGCGGCGAGCAGCGCCTGCGCCGTGTCGTACGGCAGCGCCTCGCCACCGCAGAACACCCTGAGGTCCGGATTCCCCTGCCAGCCCGCGGCGAGCAGCATCTTCCAGGTGGCCGGGGTCGCCTGGATCACCGTGGCCGTGCCGCGCTCGACCTCCTCCCGCAGCAGCAGTCCGTCCTGGGCGACCTCGGTCGGCACGATCTCGACAGTGCCGCCGCTGATCAGCGGGAGGTACAGCTCCAGACCGGAGATGTCGAAGCAGACGGTGGTGAGGGCGAGCAGTGTGTCCCCGGCCCCGAATCCGGGTTCCCGGAGCATGGACCAGAGGAAGTTGACCAGTGCCCGGTGCGGGACGCGGACGCCCTTGGGACGGCCGGTGGAGCCGGAGGTGTACAGCACGTACGCGGTGTCCAGCGGCCCCGCGGGGCCCGGCGAGGCGGCCGCGGGCGGCTGCCCGTCGCCGTCGACGAGCAGTCGGGGCGCCGTGTCACCGCAGGTGGCCTCGACGGCGGAGTGGGTGAGGAGCAGGTGCAGCCCGGCGTCCTCGGCCATGTAGGCGAGCCGCTGCGCGGGATACGCCGGGTCGAGCGGTACGTACGCGCCACCGGCGGCCTGGACGGCGAGCAGGGCCACCGGCAGTCCGGCGTCACGCGGCAGCAGGACACCGACCGTACGGCCGCGTCCGACGCCCGCGGCGACCAGACGGGCGGCCAGCGCGTCCACCCGCTCCCGCAGCCGGCGGTAGGTCAGCTCCGTGCCCCGGAAACGTACCGCCACCGCGTCAGGGCGTGCCTCGGCCTGGCGCCGCACCAGCTCCCACACCAGGGTGTCGGCCGGGTACGCGGCGGTGGCGGGCGGGGCCAGCATGGCACGCTCGCCCTCGGTCAGCAGCTCCAGTTCGCCCACCGCGGCCCCGGGGGCGCCGACCGCGGACGCGAGCAGGGTGCCGAAGTGGTCGCCGATCCGCTCCACCGTGGCGGCGTCGAACAGGTCGGGGTTGTACTTCAGGGTGTACCGGCAGCCCTCCGGGTGGTCGATCAGGTCGAGGGTGAGGTCGAACTCGCCCTCCTGGTGCACGCCCTCGACGCGGTCCCGGACGAGGCCGTCATTGCGCATGTCGCGGGCCCAGTTGTGGAAGTAGAAGGCGACGTCGAAGAGCCTGTCATGGGCGGCGGGGTGCTCGCGCCTCAGCTCCTCGGCGAGGGTGATCAGCGGGTAGGCGCCGTGCCGCAGGGCGTCCATCACCGTCCGGTGCACCCGGCGTACCAGCGTGTGGAAGGGCTCCTGCCCGTCCACGCGCTCGGCCAGGACCACCATGTTCATGAAGTAGCCGAGCACATCGTCGTAGCCCTCGGCCGGACGGTTTGCCGTCGGGGTACCGACGGCGATGTCGGCCTGGTCGCTGTAGCGGTGCAGCAGGGCGAAGAAGGCAGCCAGCATGACGCTGGACAGCGAGGTCCGCTCGGCGGTGGCGAGGTCCCGGGCCCGCTCGGTCACCGCCGCGGGCAGTCGTCCTTCCACCACCGCGCCCCGGAAACCGGGCTCCGGCGGCCGCGGCCGGTCCAGGGGCAGCGGGACGGTCGTCCGGCGGTCGCGCAGCCGGTCCGTCCAGTACGCGCGCAGGCGCTCTCCCTCGGGCCCGGCCAAGAGATCGCGCTGATGGGCCGTGAAGTCGGCGAAACTGCGGGTGGGTCGGCTGTCCGGCAACGGACGGCCTTGGCGGACCGTGCGGTAACCGCGCTCGACGTCGTCCAGCAGCAGGGGGATGGACACCCCGTCCAGCACCAGGTGGTGCACGGTCAGCAGCAACGCGTGGCGGCCGTCGCCGAGGGTGTACAGCGTGGCGCGCACCAGCGGGCCCCGGGACAGCTCGAAGGGCTGCCGCATGTCCACCCGTATCCGGTCGCGGAGGTCCGCTTCGTCGTCCGAGGTGAGGAAGACCTGCTGGAACGGCAGCTCGGGTTCGGCGGCTATCCGTACGAAGGGCCGCCCGTCCTCGCCGGTACGGACGGTCGAGCGCAGCGCGTCGTGCCGGTCCACGACGTCCTGGAGGACGACGCGCAGGGCGAGGACATCGACGTCGCGGTCGAGCCAGAAGGCGAGCGGGAGGTTGTAGGCGTGGTTGCCGGGTGCGATCTGCTCGATCACCCACAGCGCGCGCTGTCCCTCCGACAGCGGGTGGGTGATCAGTTCGGCATCGGTGCGCGGGCGCAGGACCGGTGCCGCCCCGGCTGCCGCCGGGGACGGCTGGGTCATGGGGGCGACGTCGGCGGCCGCGGCAGGTGCCACCACTGCGGTGAGCCAGCCAGCCGTCAGATGCGCCGTCAACTCCCGTAGCGTCGGGCGCTCGAAGAACTCGTCCAGCGGCACGGGCACACCGAACGCGTCATCCACCGCGGCCACGATCTTCAGTCCGCTCAGCGAGTCGAAGCCGTAGTCCGCCAGCGGACGATCCGGATCGATCCGCTCGTCCAGCTTCAAAACCCGTTCCAACAGCTCCCGCAGCCGGTCCTCGATCCCGTCGGCCGGATCCGGCCGCGAGCCCGTGGCTGCCACCTCGGCGGCGGGCTCCGCCGACGGACCGCCGGGCACGGCGGCGTCGCTCTCGGCGACCAGCAGCCGCTGGCCCCATTCGCCCTCCTCCGCGCCGAGGACCCTGACCCGTGCGTAGCCCTCCTCCTGGAGCAGCCGGGTCCAGGCGGGCGGCGTGGCCAGCGGTGAGCCCGGAATGCGCAGCTCGCTGTCCTCGAAGGCCCACCACCCCTCCATCACGCCGCCACCGACCGTGAGGTACGGCCGGATGGCGGTCAGCTCGTTGAGCACCAGCAGGCCACCGGGCTTCAGCAGTTCCCTGACCTTGCGCAGGGTGGTCCGCAGATTCCTGGTGGCGTGCACCACGTTGGTGGCCAGGACCACATCGGCGGAACCGGGTACGAAGCCCTGCTCGATGAGTCCGCGTTCCAGGTTGAGCAGTTGGAACCCGGCGAACGGGTAGGCCGCGGCGAACCGCTCGCGTCCGTGCTCCAGGAAGCGCGGTGAGATGTCGGTGAAGGTGAAGCCGACCCGGCCGGAGTGCGCGGCCAGCGCCGACAGCACCCGCTCGCTGGTCGCACCGGTCCCGGCGCCCAGCTCGACCACCTGGACGTGTTCGTGGGCCGGAAGCTGCGGCAGCCGGGCGCGGAGGAAGTGGCGCACGGTGTCGGCGGCCAGCACATTGAAGTGGTCGGTGAGCGGGTTGCCGCGGTAGAGGTCCTGCACCAGCTCCATCGAGGAGTCGGGGAACATGACCTCGGTGCCCACCAGTTCGCCGCGCAGCAGCCGTGGGTAGGCCCGCAGGAACTCGCGGTTGAGGGTGACGGTGGGCTCGATGTCCGGGCACGCGTCCGCCACCCGCTCGAACTCGGCCTCCCAGCGGTCCGCCCCCTCGGCCTGGTGTGCCCCGGCCACCGCGTCGGTGGTGATGACGTGGTCACCGTCCCGGGTCAGGAACCCGGCCTCCGCCAGCAGGTCCAGCAGCGCGTCGTGCAACCGCTGGAACTTGTCCCGGATGCGGAGCCCGACGCGCAGTTCCCCACCGTGGTGGCGCTCGCCCGGGTGCTGGAAGACACCCATGCGCTGGTAGACGCCGAGCACCCCGGACACCGAGGCCGCGTCCAGCGCCGCGTACCCGGCGAGCACCCGGGCGACGGCGGGCTCCGGGCCGGCCGCCGCCGGCGCAGGGGCGGGTGACTCGCCGGGCGGCCGGGGGATCCAGCAGCGTTTACGGGCGAACGGATAGCCCGGCAGCTCTATCCGGCGAGCTGCGACGGGGGTGATACGGGACCAGTCCACCTCGGCGCCGGCCACCCAGCTCGCGGCCACCGCCATGAGGTCGCCCCGGCTCAGCGCGGCCTCCAGGGCGGTGGTCTCGTCCTCGGAGAGCGACACCCGGATACGGGCCGTGCGCCCGGTGCTGAGCCGGCCCTCGTCCCGGCCCGCCGCGTACATCTCCAGCAGACGTGCGGCCTCGGACACCGAAGCGGCCGTCAGGGCGAGCCGGAACTCGTAGGCGGTACGGCCCGATCGCAGAGTGTGGGCGACATCGGCGAGTCGCGGACCCCGGTTGGCGGTGGTCTCGCCCCCCGGCACGTTGCCGGTCGCCGTCTCCTCGCCGTGCGGCATCAGGCCCGCCACCGCGTCCGCCACCGCTCCGATGGTCCCGGCCATCGTGGCGGCCGGGGGCAGCTCGGTGCCCAGCTCCTCCGCCAGCAGCGAGTAGTAGTGGGCGCGCTCGGCCACGCCGAAGCCGCAGTCCACCAGATCGGTCGCGAGGTCGAGGGAGTCCGGTGCCACGCCCGCCATCTCCGCGGCCAGCCGGAGGCACAGACGTCCGGCGTCCTGCGTGGCGTCCCCGGTCACAGCCGTCTCGTACGCGGTGGGGCCGCCGCCCAGGAAGGTGGCCAAGTCCGCCGCGTAAGCCCGTAGCCGCTCCTCGGTCCTGGCCGAGAGCACCAGCAGCTGTTCGGACTGCTCGTCGATCGGCTCCGGCTCGGACTCGGTGGCCAACGGATACTCCTCCAGAACGACACAGGCATTGGCGCCGCCCGCGCCGAAAGAGCTGACAAGGGCACGCCGTGGCGACGGCTGCGGGGCGCCGTCCGCGCCGGAGTCCTCCAGCGGGCTCCAGGGCCGCAGTGTCCGCTGCACCTCGAACGGCGTGCTCGCGAAGTCGATTTCGGGGTTGCGGCGGTCCGCGTGCAGCGACGGCGCCAGCATTCCGTGCCGGAATTGCAGCAGCACCTTGGTCAGACCCGCGATACCGGCCGCGGCCTCCAGGTGGCCGATGTTGGACTTCACCGAGCCGAGCGCCACCGCCGGCCCTTCCGCCCGGCGCTCCGGGTCCACCGGCCCGCCGAACACCTCGGTCAGTCCCGCGATTTCGATCGGGTCGCCGAGGTGGGTGCCGGTGCCGTGTGCCTCCACGTAGCCGATGGTCCGCGCCGTGACACCGGCCCGGTCCAATGCGCCGCGGATCACCGCGGCCTGGGCGGACGCCTTGGGCACGGTGTAACCACCGGCGTCGCCACCCGCGTTGATGGCCGATCCGCGGATCACTCCGAGCACCCGGTCGCCGTCGGCCAGCGCCGCGGCCAGCGGCTTGAGCAGGACGGCGCCCACGCCCTCGCCGTCGACGAAGCCGTCCGCGTCGGCGCCGAACGCCTTGAGCCGGTCGTCGTGGGAGAGCATCCCCGCCTGGGCCAGGCTGCGCAGGTGCTGCGGGTGCAGGATGAGGTTGACGCCGCCTGCGAGGGCCGCCGCGCACTCCCCGCTCAGGATGCTGCGGCATGCCAGGTGGACGGCGGTGAGCGAGGCCGAGCACGCGGTGTCGACCGCGAGGCTCGGTCCGGTGAAGTCGAAGAAGGACGACACCCGGTTGGCGACCGACCAGTGGCGGGAGTGGGCGTCGGTCGGCACACCGAGCGCGCTGGCCTCGCCGCCCATCCACGCGTAGTCGTTGCTCATCACACCGGCGAACACACCGACGGGTCCCTGCGCGGCGAGCGTGGCCGCCGGATAGCCGGCGTCCTCCAGGGTCGCCGCCGCGGTCTGGAGGAACAGGCGTTCCTGCGGGTCCATGGCCTCGGCATCGGCGGGCGAGATGTGGAAGAACATCGGGTCGAACGCGTCGACGTCGTCGATGAAACCTGCCCACTTGCTGTAGGCGCCCCGCACGCCGGACGGGTCGTAGTGCGCGTCGGCGTCCCAGCGTTCGGCGGGGACCTCGCGGATGCAGTGCCTGCCCCGGGCGAGGTTGTCCCACAGCTCGCCGACCGTCCCGGCCAGCGGGTAGCGGCCGGCGACGCCGATGACCGCAATACGGTCGTCATCGGCCACCTCGGCCGTCCCCCCGGCCGTCGGTGCGGCGGTCCGGACGGCGGAGGACGGCTGTTCGGCGTCGAGCAGCCTGCCGGTGAGGAAGGCGGTGAGCACCCTCGGGGTGCGGTGTTCGAACACCAGGGTCGCGGGAAGCCGCAGCCGGGTGCGGGCGCTCAGCCGGTTACGTACCTCCAGCGCGGTCAGTGAGGTGAAACCGAGGCGCTGGAAGTCGGCGTCGGGGTCGATGCCGGTGTCGGAGTCGTGTCCCAGCGCCGCGGCGGTCTCGCGCAGCACCAGCCGCTCGACGAAGCGTTCCCGCTCGTCCTCGGACATCGCCCGCAGACCACCGGTGCCGGGCCCGTCGTGGGTGGTGCCACCCGTGGCGAGAGGACCGGCGGTGAGCGGGGCGGGCGTGCGGCGGCGCCGTGCCGGGGCGAGGGTGCTGAGCAGGGGCGGTGTGCCGTCGGCCGTGGAGTCCGGGGCCGTCGGGTCCAGGCGGGCCGGGAGCAGCTGCGCCCGGTCCGTGCCGAGGGCGGCGTCGAACAGCGCCAGGCCCTCTTCGGTGGCCAGCGGCCGGACACCGGCACCGGTCAGGCGCGCGAGGTCGGTTTCGTCCAGCCGTCCGGTCAGCGCGCTGCGCTCGGCCCACAGGCCCCAGCCCAGGGCCAGCGCGGGCAGGCCCAGACCACGGCGTTGGTGTGCCAGGGCGTCGAGGACGGCGTTGGCGGCGGCGTAGTTGCCCTGCCCGGCGGTGCCCAGCGTGGCGGACAGCGAGGAGAACAGCACGAAGGCCGACAGGTCCAGGCCGCGGGTGAGTTCGTGCAGATGCCAAGCGCCTTCGGCCTTCGCCGCCAGCACCGAACGCAGCCGCTCCGGTGTCAACGAGCCGATCACACCGTCGTCCAGGGTTCCGGCGGCGTGCACCACGGCGCGCAGCGGCCGGTCCGGCGGAATGGCGGCGAGCAGGGCGGCGAGCGCGTCGCGGTCGCTGACGTCACACTCCACGGACGATGCCATCGCGCCCATTTCGGCCAGCTCGTCTGCGAGTTCCGGCGCTCCCCGGCGGGCGGCCAGCACGAGGTGGCGGACTCCGTGTTCGGCCACCAGATGACGGGCCACGAGTCCGCCGAGTGTGCCCGACGCGCCGGTGATCAGCACCGTGCCGTCGGCCGGAAACGCCGGTTCCGCCGTCGCCGCGGGCGGTTCCACGCGCACCAGGCCGGGCACGTACCGGTCGCCGCCGCGCACCAGGATCTGGGGCTCGCCGGAGGCCAGCAGGGACGGCAGCAGCCGGGGCAGACCGTCCATGTCGTCGGTGTCGACCAGCACGATCCGGTCCGGGTTCTCGGTCTGCGCCGATCGGACCAGGCCCCACACGGCGGCGGTGGCCACATCCACCTCCGCACCGGTCACGGCATCGGCCGCCACGGCACGCTCGGTGGCCACCACCAGGCGCGCCTCACCGGTGTCCGCGTCGGCGAGCCAGGCTCGCAGATCCCCGAGCACACCGGAGACCACGGTGTGCACCCGCTCGGGCGGATCGCCGTCGGCGGACGGGCAGCGCAGCACCGTGACGCCCTCAATGCCGATCGCGGCGTCGGCGGCGGTGTCCGGCCGCGCCGCGTGCCAGCCCAGCTCGAACAGCCCGGCGATGCCCTCGCCGTCCGGAACGTCCTGGAGCGCGTCGCCCAGCGGACGCAGCGTCAGCGCGTCGGCCGACAGGACGCCGTGGCCGGTGGCATCGGCGATACGCAGTGCCACAGCACCGTCCGCCAGCGGGGTGATCCGCGCCCGCAGCCCGGTCATCCCCACTGCGGTCTCCGGGGCCGACCACCGGACGCCGCTCCAGGAGAACGGCAGTGCCGGGTCGGTGGTCGGGTCCAGGGCTGCGTGCAGGGCGGCGTCCAGCAGCGCGGGGCGGACCGGCTCGGGCAGCCGCACCTCGGCGAACAGTTCGCCGCCGTGCCGCCACAGGGCCCGCAGCCCCCGGAAGCCGGGCCCGTACTCCAGGCCCCGCGCGTCCAGGTCCTCGTACCAGGAGGCGAGGTCCACCGGCTCGGCGCCCGGAGGCGGCCAGGCGGCGAGATCCGCCGCGTCCCCGGAAGGCGCTACCGCGTCATCGGCGAGCGCGCCGGTGGCGTGCAGCTGCCAGTCGGACTCGGGGGCGCGGGCGTACAGCCGCAGGGGCCGGTGGCCGCTGTCGTCGGCGGGGTCCACCAGCAGCTGGATCTCGACCTCGCCCCGCTCGGGCACCACCACGGGCGCCCGCAGGGTCAGTTCGTCCACCACCGGGCCCGCGTGCAGCGCCATCTCCAGCAGGACGGTGCCCGGTACGACGGCCCGGCCCCGTACGCGGTGGTCGGCCAGCCACGGGTGGGTACGCAGCGACAGCCGGCCGGTCACCACGGTCCGCTCGTCGTCCGCCAGCTCGACGACGGGGCCCACCAGCGGTTCCGGTGTCCGGAGCCAGTACGGCCGGTACTCGAAGGCGTAGGTGGGCAGTTCCACGGTGCGGGCGCCGGTGCCCTCGAAGGCATGCGTCCAGTCCACCGCGAGGCCGTGGGTGTGCAGCCGGGCCATGGACAGCAGGAAGCGCCGGACCACGTCCTCCCCACGGCGCAGGGTGTCCGCCACCACCACGCCGTGGCCGGAGGTGTCGTCGACCGTGTCCTGGACGGCCATGCCGAGCAGGGGGTGCGGGCTGACCTCCACGAACACCCCGAACCCGTCCGTGTACAGGGCCCGTACGGTCTCCTGGAAGCGCACCGGCTCCCGCAGGTTGCGGTACCAGTACGCGGTGTCCAGCTCGGTGCCGTCCAGTGGGCCCGCCGTCACCGTCGAGTAGAACGGCACCTGCGAGGGGCGCGGCTGAATCGTGGCCAGGACGTCCATCAGCTCGGCTTCCAGCGATTCCACCTGCGCGGAGTGCGCGGAGAAGTCCACTCCCGCGACGTTCCACCGCATCACCCCGGCCCCGGCCAGGACGGTGCCCAGCTCCCGCAGGGCGTCCGGGTCGCCGGACACGACCACGGTGGTGGGGCCGTTGACCGCCGCCACCGAGAGCCGGGTCCCGAAGGGTTCGATCCGCTCCCGCACCCAGGATTCGGAGGCCACGATGGACAGCATCCCGCCGCCACCGGCGAGGGCCCGCAGCGCGCGGGCGCGCAGCGCGGACACCCGCGCGCCGTCCTCCAGGGACAGCGCGCCGGCCACGCACGCGGCAGCGATCTCGCCCTGGGAGTGACCCACCACGGCCGACGGGACGAGCCCCGCCGAACGCCACACCTCGGCCAGCGAGACCATGACCGCCCACAGCGCGGGCTGGACCACGTCCACCCGCGACAGGGCCGCCTCGTCCTCCAGGACCTCCCCCAGCGACCAGTCGACCAGACCGCTCAGCGCCCGCTCGCACTCGTCCAGCCGCGCGGCGAACTCCGGGGAGGAAAGCCGGAGTTCGCGGGCCATCCCGGCCCACTGCGAGCCCTGGCCCGGGAACACCCACACCACACCGGACTCGGGGACGACGGAGCCCTCGGCCACGCGCGGCGACGGCTCGGCCGCGGCGAGGGCGGCCAGTCCGTCGGCGAGTTCGGCACGGTCCTCGGCGACGACGACGGCGCGGTGGTGCAGCGCCGAACGGGTCGTGACCGTGGAGTATCCGATGTCCGCCGGTGTGACGTCCGGGTCGGCCTCCGCCCGCTCCAGCAGCCGCGCCGCCTGGGCCCGCAGTGCGGTCTCCGTCGCGCCCGACACCACCACCGGCACCGGGGCCGCCACCGCCGGTCCGGTCTCGTCGGCTTCCGCGGCGGGCGGCTCTTCGATGATCACGTGGGCGTTGGTGCCACTGGCGCCGAACGCCGACACCCCGGCCCGGCGCGGCCGGTCTCCGAGGGGCCACTGCCGCCGCTCGGTCAGCAGCCCGACCGCGCCCGACGACCAGTCCACGTGCCGCGAGGCCACGTCGGCGTGCAAGGTGCGCGGCAGCACACCGTGGCGCATGGCCATCACCATCTTGATGACGCCGCCGACGCCCGCGGCCGCTTGGGCGTGGCCGATGTTCGACTTGAGGGAGCCGAGCCAGAGCGGTTCCGTACGGCCCTGTCCGTAGGTGGCCAGCAGCGCTTGCGCCTCGATGGGGTCGCCGAGGACCGTGCCGGTGCCGTGCGCTTCGACGGCGTCCACGTCCTGGGGGGACAGCCCGGCCGAGGCGAGCGCCTGCCGGATGACCCGCTCCTGCGACGGCCCGTTGGGGGCCGTAAGCCCGCTGGAGGCGCCGTCCTGGTTGACCGCCGAGCCGCGCAGCACGGCGAGTACGCGGTGGCCGTTGCGCCGTGCGTCCGACAGCCGCTCCAGCACCACCATGCCCACGCCCTCGGCCCAGCCCGTGCCGTCGGCCGCGTCCGAGAACGCCTTGCACCGGCCGTCGGGCGACAGGGCGCGCTGACGCGAGTACTCCACGAACGTCCGCGGCGTCGCCATCACCGCCACCCCGCCCGCCAGCGCCAGTGCGCACTCACCGGACCGCAGCGCCTGCGCCGCCAGGTGGAGCGACACCAGCGACGAGGAACACGCGGTGTCCACGGACACCGCGGGACCCTCCAGCCCGAGGGTGTAGGCCACACGGCCGGACGCCACGCTCGGCAGGCTGCCGGTGAACAGGTGGCCCTCGAAGCCCTCGGCGGCGCCTTCCGGACGCGACCCGTAGTCGCCGTACATCACCCCGGTGAAGACCCCGGTGCGGCTGCCGCGCAGCGACGCGGGGGCGATCCCGGCGCGCTCCAGCGCCTCCCAGCTCGACTGGAGCAGCAGGCGCTGCTGCGGATCGGTGGCCAGCGCCTCCTTGGGCGACATCCCGAAGAAGGCCGCGTCGAAGTCGGCCGCGTCGTGCAGGAACCCGCCGTGCCGGGTGTAGCTCGTACCGGCCCGGTCCGGGTCGGGGTCGTACAGCCCGTCGAGGTCCCAGCCGCGGTTCACCGGGAACTCGGACACCGCGTCGATGCCGTCGGCCACCAGCCGGTACAGCTCCTCGGGCGAGGACACGCCGCCGGGGAAGCGGCACGCCATGCCCACGATCGCGATCGGCTCCCGGCCCGTCGGCTCCTGGCTCGTCGACTCCAGCTCCGCCACCTTCCGGCGCGTCTGGCGCAGTTCGGCGGTGACCCGCTTCAGGTAAGCGAGCAGCTTCTCGTCGCTCATGGTGTTCAGGGCCTTCCCAACTCATCGTCGATCAGGGCAAAGAGCTCGTCTGCGCCGGCCGCGGCCACGTCGGGATCCAGGGCGGGGTCCACCGCGTCGTCCTCCGGGCTCAGCGTCGCCAGCAGCTCCCACAGCCGGGTGGTGACGGCCGACCGCAGTCCGTCGTCAGCGGCGGCGGTCACGCTCGCCTCCAGCCGGTCCAGCTCGGCGAGGACGGCGGGGTTCACAGACCCGGCCGCGGGCGGCCCGTCCGTGAGCGGTTGCGGGGCGAGCCGCCCCAGCAGGTGCTGTGCCAGCGCGTGGGGGCTGGGGTGGTCGAAGGTCACCGTGGCGGTCAGCGCGAGGCCGGTCAGGGTACCGAGCCTGGTGCGGAGTTCCAGGGCGGTCAGCGAGTCGAAGCCCAGGTCGGTGAAGCCCCGCTCGGGGAGTACGTCGCCGGGCCCGGGGCGGCCCAGCACCGTCGCCGTCTCGGCCTGCACCAGACGCCGCACGGTCAGCTCGCGGTCCCTCTCGGGCAGGGCCGACAGCCGCTCGCGCAGCGGCTTCGCGTCCTCGCGCGCCCGCCTGCCACGGGCGGCCGGGGCCGGGGCCAGCCCGCGGAGGAGCGGGGGTGGCTCGGTGTCGCGGAGTGCGGACATGTCCAGCCAGGCGGGCACCAGGTGCGGCCGGTCCGCGCCCAGCGCGAGGTCGAGCAGGGCCAGGCCGTCACTGGTGGCCAGGGGCCGCAGACCGATGCGGGCCAGGCGCTGCCGGTCGGCGTCGGCGAGCCGGCTGGTGAGCCCGGTGCCCTGTTCCCAGAGCCCCCAGCCCAGGGCCACCGCGGGCAGCCCCTGGCAGTGCCGGTGGTGGGCCAGGGCGTCGAGGAACGCGTTGGCCGCCGCGTAGTTGGCCTGTCCGGCGAGGCCGAGCGTGGCCGAGACGGAGGAGAACATGAGGAACGCCGACAGGTCGAGGCCGCGGGTCAGCTCGTGCAGATGCCATGCCGCGTCGGCCTTCGCGGACAGCACGGCGTGCAGGTGTTCCGGCGTCAGCGACAGCACCGGGCCGTCCCTGAGGGTGCCCGCCGCGTGCACAACGGTACGCAGCGGTGCCGACTCGGGTACGGAGGCGAGGACGTCGGCGAGCGCGACCCGGTCGCCCACATCGCAGGCGGCCACCGTGACCGCGGCACCGGCCTCGGTCAGCTCGGCTACGAGATCGTCCGCGCCGTCGGCGGCCGAGCCCCGGCGGCTCACCAGCAGCAGGCGGCGCGCCCCGTGGCGGGCCACCAGGTGGCGTGCCACCGCAGCGCCGAGTCCCCCGGTTCCGCCGGTGATCAGCACGGTGCCATCGGGGTCCGCACCCGGCCGCCCTGGCTCGGGGGCGGGGACGGAGCCACGGGCGAGCCGGGGGACGAAGGCGACCTCCGAGCGCAGCGCGATCTGCGGTTCGCCGGTGGCCAGGGCACGTCCCAGCTGATCGGGCGGCGGTTCGCCGGTGGTTCCGGAGTCCACCAGCACGATACGGCCGGGGTGTTCGGTCTGGGCCGAGCGCAGCAGGCCCCATACGGTGGCGGCGGCGAGGTCGATGTCCTCGTCCGGTGTCACGGCCACGGCCCGCCGGGTGGTGACCACCAGCGGGGCGGAGTCTTCCGGATGCTCCCTCAACCACGTCCGGACGTCGCGCAGCACCGACTCCGCGGTCGTGTGGGCGGCTGCGGGCAGGCCGTCCGCGTCCGGCGCCGAGGGCGGCACGACGACGGTGCTGCCCGGTCGGGCCGGTGTGCCGGGCAGGGCGATCTCGCGCCACTCGACCTGGAAGAGTTTCGGGTCGGCCCGCCGGGCGTCGAGTGGCCGCAGGGTGAGGGAGTCGACGGACAGCACCTCGACCCCGCTGTCGTCGGCCACGGTCAGCGACGCACGGTTGTCCCCGGTCGGGCTGATCCGTACGCGCAGCCGGGACGCCCCCGCGCGCGTCAGCCGCACACCGGCCCAGGAGAACGGCACCACAGGTCCGGGGCCCGTCTCCAGCACCAGCGGGTGGAGTGCCGCGTCGAGCAGTGCCGGGTGCATCCGGAACGGGCCCGCCTCGTCGCTGAGGGCCATCTCCGCGAGGAGGTCGTCGCCGTCGCGCCACACCTGGACCAGGTTCCGGAACGACGGTCCGTACTCCAGGCCGCGCGCGGCCAGTTCCTCGTACCAGTCGGTGAGGTCCAGCGGTGTCGTCCCGGCCGGGGGCCACTGGCCGGGCACGATGCCCGCGCTGTCGGATGCGGCAGTGCCCACCACTCCGGTGGCGTGCAGCTGCCATGCCGCGTCGGTGTCGCCGAGGACACGTCCGTGGATGCGCACCGCGCGGTGTCCGGCGTCGTCGGGCGGCGCCGCGGTCAGCTGCACCTCGGCCTCGCCGCGCTCCGGGATCACCAGCGGGGTGCGCAGGGTCAGCTCTTCGACCATGTCGCCGACGCGCAGGGCCATTTCGAGCAGCGCGGTGCCCGGTACCACGATCTGGCCGAGCACCCGGTGGTCGGCCAGCCACGGCCGCCTGCGCGGCGACAGCCGTTCGGTGAGAACGGTGCCGGACCCCTCCGCGAGGTCCACCGCGTGTCCGAGCAGCGGCTGATCCGCCGCGGGGTCCAGCCAGTAGCGCCGGTGCTGGAAGGGGTACGGCGGCAGCTCGACGCCGAACGCGCCGAGGCCGGTGAACGCCCGGGTCCAGTCCACCGCGACACCGCGCGTCCACACCTGCGCCACCGACGCGAGGAACCGGTCCGGGCCGCCCTCGTCGCGCCGCAGCGTTCCCGATACCGCCGTGGCGGCCGCGTCGCCGCGGGCCTCCAGGGTTTCCTGGACGCTCATGACGAGCACCGGGTGGGAGCTGACCTCGATGAACGTGTCGTGGCCCTGTTCGGCCAGCTCCTCCACAGCGGACTGGAAGTGCACCGTCTGCCGCAGATTCCGGTACCAGTAGCCCGCGTCCACCGGGTCCTCGCCCAGCCAGTCCCGCTCGACCGTGGAGAAGAACGGCACCGTGGGCCGGGCGGGGCGCACGTCCGCGAGCACCCGGGCCAGTTCGTCCTCGATGCGTTCCACGTGGGAGGTGTGCGAGGCGTAGTCCACCGGCACCCTGCGCGCCCGGACGCCCTCCGACTCGCAGTCCGCGAGCAGCTCGTCCAGCGCCCGCGGCTCACCGGCGATCACGGTCGCGGAGGGACCGTTCACCGCCGCCACCTGCAGGCGACCTTCCCACCGCTTCAGCCGGGACTCCGCCTCCCCGCGCGGCAGGGCGACCGACATCATCCCGCCCAGTCCTGCCAGCCCCTTGGCGATCGCCTGCGAACGCGACGCGACGACCCGCGCGGCGTCCCGCAGCGACAGCGCGCCCGCGACGCAGGCCGCCGCGATCTCGCCCTGCGAATGGCCCAGGACGGCGGCGGGTTCGACACCGTACGACCGCCACAGCGCCGCCAGCGACACCATCACCGCCCAGGACACCGGCTGCACCACGTCGACCCGCTCCAGCGTGGGCTCCCCCGGCACCTGCCTGAGCACGCCCTCCAGGTCCCAGTCCACGAACTCGGCCAGGGCGGCCGCGCACTCGCGGACACGTCCGGCGAAAACCGACGAGGCGTCGAGGAGTTCCACCGCCATCCCGGCCCACTGGGAGCCCTGGCCGGGGAAGACGAACACCACCCGGCCACCGGTGTCGCGGGCCGCCCCGTGTACCGGGCCCGGGGCGTCCGGGCCCAGCGCCAGAGCGTCCAGCCCGGCCACCAGGCCGTCCCGTTCGGCGGCCACGACGACGGCACGGTGGCGGAAGGGGGTACGCCTCGTCGCCGACCAGCCGATGTCGGCCGGGCGCAGGTCCGGGGCGTTCTCCAGGTGGTGGCGCAGCCGCTCGGCCTGGTCCCGTAGTGCGGTCTCGGTCGCGCCGGACAGGACGACCGGCACCGGGAGACGATCTTCGGTGGTGTCCGCTGCGGTGTCTTCTACGGGCGTCGGCGGCTGCTCCAGGATCATGTGCGCGTTGGTGCCGCTCATTCCGAACGACGACACCGCGGCCCGGCGCGGCCGGTCGCCGACGGGCCATGTCCGCCGTTCGGTCAGCAGCTCGACCGCTCCCGACGACCAGTCCACGTGCCGCGACGGCTCGTCGAGGTGCAGGGTGCGCGGCAGCACGCCGTGGCGCATGGCCATCACCATCTTGATCACACCGGTCACGCCCGCCGCCGCCTGCGTATGGCCGAGGTTCGACTTCACCGACCCCAGCCACAGCGGACGCTCCCGCTCGTGCCCGTACGTCGCCAGCAGCGCCTGCGCCTCGATGGGGTCGCCGAGAGCGGTCCCGGTGCCATGTGCCTCCACCGCGTCGACGTCCCCGCCGGACAGACCGGCGCTCGCCAGCGCGTCGCGGATGACGCGTTGCTGCGACGGGCCGTTGGGAGCGGTCAGCCCGTTGGAGGCGCCGTCCTGGTTGATCGCGGAACCGCGCACCAGGGCCAGTACGCGGTGGTCGTTGCGCCGTGCGTCCGACAGCCGCTCCAGCACCACCATGCCCACGCCCTCGGCCCAGCCCGTGCCGTCGGCCGCGTCCGAGAACGCCTTGCAGCGGCCGTCGGGCGACAGCCCGCCCTGCCGGGAGAATTCGGCGAACATCCCGGGTGTGGACATCACCGTCACTCCTCCGGCCAGGGCCAGCGTGCACTCCCCCGACCGCAGCGACCGCGCCGCCAGGTGCAACGCCACCAGCGACGAGGAACACGCGGTGTCCACGGACACCGCGGGGCCCTCCAGACCGAGGGTGTAGGCCACACGGCCGGACGCCACGCTCGGCGCCCCGCCGGTGAGCGCGTGTCCGGCGAAGCTCTCGGTCGTCTCGTGCAATCGGGGCACGTAGTCCTGGTTCATGACGCCGGTGAAGACGGCCGTCCGGCTGCCGCGCAGCGTGGCGGGGTCGATGTCGGACCGTTCCAGGGCCTCCCATGACACCTCCAGCAACAGCCGCTGCTGCGGGTCCATCGCCCGGGCCTCACGCGGGCTGATACGGAAGAAGTCGGCGTCGAAGTCCATGGCGTCCGCCAGGAATCCGCCGGTGCGGACGTGTCCGGTATCCGCCGGATCCAGGCTCCAGCCACGGTCCTCCGGGAAGGCCGAAACGGCGTCCACACCCTCCATGACCAGCTGCCACAGGTCCTCGGGAGAGGACACACCGCCCGGCAGCCGGCAGCTCATGCCCACGATCGCGATCGGGTCGTCGTCGGTGGCGGCGGAGTCGTCGGGGGCCCACTGCCGGTCCGGCAGAAGTCCCGACAGCTCGTCGTGCAGATGGCGTACGAGCACGGCGGGGGTGGGGTGGTCAAAGATCAGCGAGGTGGGCAGCGGCAGACCGGTCGCGCGGCCCAGCCGCTCGCTCAGCTCCACCGCCGTGACCGAGTCGAAGCCCAGCTCCTTGAACGAGCGCTCGGCCTCGACGGTGCCGGGGGCGGTGTGTCCGAGGACGGCCGCGGCGTGGGAGCGCACCAGCGTCCACAGTTCCGGCTCCCCCGGGCCGGACGGCCCGGGGGTGGACTCCGCCTCCGGCGGCGCGGGCGACGGACCGGTTCGCGGTACGGCCGGGGAAAGGGCCTCGCCGGAGAGCCAATAGGGCTGTCGCTGGAAAGCATAGGTGGGAAGTTCCACGGTACGGGCCCCGGAGCCCTCGAAGAGCGGCCTCCAGTCCACCGCCGCGCCCCGCGCGTACACCTCGGCCATGGACAGCAGCAACCGCCGGGCGCCGTCCGCGTTGCGGCGCAGCGTGCCCTGCACCACCGCCCCGGCGGCGCCGTCAACGGTGTCCACCGTGGACCGCATGGCCATGGTCAGCACCGGGTGCGGGCTGACCTCCAGGAACACCCCGTGTCCGGCCTCGGCCAGCGCCCGGACGGTGTCCTCCAGCCGCACCCGCTCCCGCAGGTTCGCGTACCAGTACGCGGCGTCCAGCCGGTCGGCGCCGAGTCGGCCACCGGTGACGGTCGACCAGAACGCGACACCGGTGTCCCGGGCAGAGACCCCGTCGGCCGCCCGCAGGACGTCCTTCCGGATGTCCTCGACCTGCGGCGAGTGCGAGGCGTAGTCGATGGGAACCATACGGGCGCGTATGCCACGGGCCTCACACTCGGCCACCATCTCCCGCACCACGTCGACCGGGCCGGAGACGACGACCGCGCCGGGGCCGTTCACCGCCCCGATGGTCACCCGGCTCTGGTCCACCTCCCCGGGTGGCATCGCGAGCAGGGCCATGGCTCCCCGGCCGGACAGCCGGGCCACGATGGCCCGGCTGCGTTCCACCATCAGCCGCATGGCGTCCGCCAGGGACACGATCCCCGCGGCGCAGGCAGCGGTGATCTCGCCCTGTGAGTGGCCCGCCACGGCGGACGGTGCCAGTCCCACGGAGCGCCACACCTCGGCAAGCGACACCTGCACCGCGAACAGGGCGGGCTGCATCACGTCCATCCGCCCCAACGCGGCCTCGTCGGCGAGCACGTCCCGCAAGGACCAGTCGACGAGCCCGTCCAGCAGCCGCGCGCACTCGTCCATCCGCGTGGCGAACACGGCCGACGACTCCCACAGGTCCAGGGCCATCCCGGCCCACTGCGGCCCCTGTCCGGGGAACACCCACACCACGCCGGGCACGTGACCGGCCACGCCCTCCGCCACGTTCGGGGACGGCGCCCCGGATGCCACCGCCGCCAGGCCGTCCAGCAGTTCGGCGCGGTCCGACGCCACCACCACCGCGCGGTGTTCCAGCGCCGAACGGGTCGTCACCGCCGAATACCCCACGTCCGCCGGGCGCAGGCCCGGGTCGGCCGCCACCCATGCGCGCAAGCGATCCGCCTGGGCCCGCATCGCCGCCTGGGTCCGGCCCGACACCGCGACCGGGAACGGGGCGGCCGGGCGCACGCCGGCGGTCTCGTCAGCGCCGTCGCCGGTGGGGTCGGTGGGACCGCTGGGGCTTTCGGCGACCACCACGTGGCAGTTGGTGCCGCCCAGGCCGAACGAGCTGACACCGGCCAGCCGCGGGCCGTCGGGCCACGTCCTGGTGGCGGCGTTCACCCGGAGCTTCAGCCGCTCCATGGGGATCGCCGGGTGCGGTCGGGTGTAGTGCAGGCTCGCCGGGAGGGTCCCGTGCCCGAGCGACAGCGCCACCTTGATCAGCCCGATGACGCCCGCGGCGCCGTCCAGGTGCCCGATGTTGGTCTTCACCGAGCCCACGAGCAGGGGCTGTTCGCCGGCCCGGCCCTCGCCGAACACCGTTCCGAGGGCTTCCGCCTCGACCGGGTCGCCCGCCTTGGTGCCGGTGCCGTGCAGTTCCACGTACCGCACGTGCGCCGGTTCCACCCCCGCCCGGGCGCAGGCGTCCCGTAACAGCTGTCGCTGCGCCGCGCCGTCGGGCACGGTGAGGGCCTGGCCACCGCCGTCGTTGTTCACCGCGCCGCCCAGCAGGACGCAGTGCACCCGGTCGCCGTCGGCGAGGGCGTCCGTCAGGCGCTTCAGGACGACCACGCCGCCGCCCTCGCCCCGGACGGTGCCGTTGGCGCGCGCGTCGAAGGTGTGGCAGCGGCCGTCCGGGGACAGTGCTCCCGCCCGGGCGAAGGCGAGTGTGCTGTCCGGGGTCAGATTCAGGTGGACGCCACCGGCCAGCACCAACCCGGTGGTTCCCGAGAGCAGGCTTTCGCACGCCAGGTGGACGGCGACCAGGGACGAGGACTGCGCCGCGTCCACGGTGAGGCTGGGCCCGCGCAGACCGAGGTGGTACGAGACCCGGTTGGCGATCACTCCGCGGCTCAGTCCGGCCAGCGAGTGGTGGGACACGGTGTCCGGGCCGTTGCGGTGGGCGAGCGTGGCGTAGTCGTCGCCGGTGGCGCCGAGGAAGACGGCGGCCGAGCCGCCGCGCAGGGCGTCCGGAACCACACCGGCGTGCTCCAGTGCCGTCCAGCTCAGTTCGAGGGCCAGCCGCTGCCGCGGGTCCATCGCCGCGGCTTCCCGGGGCGAGATGCCGAAGAACCCGGGGTCGAAATCGCCGACCCGGTCCAGGAAGCCACCACGCCGCAGCCCCTCCGCGTCGAGGGTGCCGGGAACTCCGCCCAGGTCCCACCGCCCCGCGGGAACGTCCGTGATGGCGTCGACGCCGTCCCGCAGGAGCCGCCAGAAGGCGCCCAGGTCCTCGGCTCCGGGGACGCGGCAGGCCATGCCGACCACGGCCACCGCGCGCTCGGTCGGATAACTCGTGGGCATGAGGTGTTCCTTCTCCGATCGCGCCGTCACTCGGACTCGTCCGTCCGTGCCCGCTCCGCCCGTGCCCGATCCACCCGTGCCCGATACGCCCGTGCGCGCAGCCACTCCAGACCGGCGCCCGGGTCGGCCACGATTTCCTGCAACAGGTGCTCGTAGGACCGGGCCATGCGGCCGGCCGTCTCCCGGGTGAAGAGATCGGTGCAGTATTCGAGGGATCCCAGCAGCCCGGACGCCGTTTCCCGCACCGTCAGGCCGAGGTCGTACTTCGCCGTGCCGGAGTGAAGGTCGACGGGTGTGATCGCGAGGTCGTCGGCGTCGGTCCGGTCCGGCTCCGGCACCGGGTTCGGGACCAGGTTGAACATCACCTGGAACAGCGGGGAGTGGGCCGGGTCGGGCTCCGGCACCTGGCTCCTGACCAGGTCGGCGAAGGGCAGGTCCTTGTGCGCGTGGGCCTCGGCGGTGACCTGCCCGGCCCGGGCCAGCACCTCGGTGAAGGACCGGTCCGGGGCCACGTCCAGGCGCATCACGAGCGTGTTGACGAAGTAACCCACGAGGTGTTCCAGCTCGGCCCGGGGCCGGTGGGTGACCGGGGATCCGATCGCGAGTTCGTCGTCGTCGCTGTGGCCGCCGACCAGCACGCCGAACGCCGCCAGCAGGGTCATGTAGAGGGTGGCGCCGCGTTCCCGGCCCAGCTTCCGCAGCCCGGTGAGCACATCCGGCCCCACCTCGAAGGGGAGCGAGGCGCCCTGGTAGGACTTGACGGCGCGCCGCGGGTGGTCGGTGCGCAGCGACAGGCACGCGGGCAGCCCGTCCAGCTGCCGCCGCCAGTAGGCGCGCTGGCGGTCGAGTTCCGCGCCGTCGACCGCGCCGCGCTGCCAGCGGGCGAAGTCTGCGTACCGCAGCGGGAGTTCCGGCAGCTCGGGCCGGGTGTTGCGGGTCAGCGCGCGGTACAGGGTGAGCAGTTCGGACAGCACGATGGTCAGCGACCATCCGTCGAACACGCCCCAGGGCCGGGTGAGGACGAAGACGTGTTCACGCTCCGAGACCGGCACCAGGTGGATGCGCACCATGTACGGGTCGTCCGGTGCGAACGGGCGGGTCCGCTCGTCGCGCAGCCACCGGGTGAGCGCGTCGGCTCCGGTGATCCGCTCGGCGATGTGCACGGGGAAGCCGCTACCGTCGTTGACGCGCTGGGTGACCGTGCCGTCGTGGCGCACGTAGCTGGTGCGCAGGATCGCGTGCCGTTCGACCAGGGCGCGGGCGCTGTCCGCGAAGGCGTCCCGGTCCAGGTGGCCCGCCATCCGGTACGCGAGCTGAGCGTTGTCGTACGACGCGGGCAGGTGGCCGGGGTGGTTGAGGAACCACAGGTCGGCCTGCTGGAGGGAGAGCGGCGCGTCCGCGCCGGGCGCGGGTGCGGCGGGGACCAGCGGCGCGGTGTCCTCCGTGGTGGGCTCCTCCTCCAGCGCCGCGGCCATGTCCGCCACGGTGGCACCGGTGAGGATGAGCTGGAGCGGCAGTTCCCGGCCCGTCTCCTGGCGTACGCGCAGGTTGAGCCGTACGGCCAGCAGGGAGTGCCCGCCGAGGGCGAAGAAGCTGTCCTCCAGTCCGACGCGGCCGAGTCCCAGCACCTCCTGGAGGATGCGGCACAGCGTCCGCTGGGCTTCGGTGCGTGGCGCGGCGTATGCCTCCTTGGCCACGGCGTCCTCGTCGGGCGCGGGCAGCGCTCCCTTGTCGACCTTGCCGTTGACGGTGACGGGAAACTCTTCGAGGAGCACGAACACCCCGGGGACCATGTACTCCGGCAGGCTCGCGGACAGGTGTTCCTTGAGCAGGCGCGCCATCGACGGGCCCAGGTCGCCGATGCGCACCGTGTTGGCCAGGTGTGTCGCGCGGTAGGGAGCGCGGGCGCGGACCCGGGGCAGCTCGCCCCGGCCGAACACCAGGTCCAGCGCGTCGGGCCGGTCCTGGGACCAGGTGGGTTCGACACGGTAGCCGAGCTGTTCCGCGTGGCGCAGCACGGCGTCGAGTTCCCGTACGGCATCGGCCGCCGCGCGGGACAGCCGGACGCCTCCGGTCAGCGGCTCCACCTCGTGCGAGGACGGCAGGCGGGTGAGGTCGTCGCTGATCCGGACGTCGTCCTCGACCTGCGGATTGGTCAGGCCGCTGACGCCGAACCGGTCGGGGGTGCCGTCATCCAGGAGGGCGCGCAGCTGTGCCGGAGTGGTGGCCTCCAGCCAGGTCAGGGGCTCGTCGGCGGGGCCTGCGCCCTTGGTCAGGACCACGTCGTAGCGATAGGCGAGCATTTCGTAGTCGCCGGTGCCGCGCTTGGCCATGATGTCGACGGCGCCCAGCTCGGGGAACAGCTCGGGCAGGCCGGTGAAGAACGTCGGGCTGACGAGCAGTTCGCTCTCCTGACGGCGGCGGTGGCGCACCTGCGCGGCCAGCGCGGCGGCTGTCGTGCGGCCGCCCGCGCGGCCACGTTCGGCGGTGGTCAGGTGGGCCGACAGCAGGTCCAGGTTCCTGACGTCGCCGATGAGGATGCGGCCGCCCTCCTCGACGAGGGGCAGCAGCCGGGCGATGGTCTCCTCCAGGTAGGCCCGGTTGGGGAAGTACTGGGCGACCGAGTTGATGACGACGGTGTCGTACGTGGCGGGGGGCAGATGTGTCACGGACCAGGCGTCGCCCCGCTCCAGGGTGATGTGCGACCAGCCGCGGCGTGCCACGCCCCGGCGTACGTCGTCGAGGGCCGTGGCGGAGAGGTCGAGGGCGTGGACCGCGTCGCAGGCTTCGGCGTAGCGGAAGAGCAGCAGTCCGGTGCCGCAGCCGATTTCCAGCAGCCGCTTGGGGCGCAGATCCTCGATGCGCCGGACCGTGCCGTCGATCCATTCACGCATGTCGGACTCGGCGATGGGCTCGCCGGTGTAGCTGCTCTCCCAGCCGGCCAGGTTCAGGTCGTCTGCGGTGTCCGCGTCCCCGGTGGCACCGGCGTACTCGTCGTCGAAAACCCGCTGCCACTGGTCGAGAAGCGTGGTGTTCTGTTCCCGGGCGGCGGAGTCGAGCCACTGGGCGGTGGGGCGGACGTACGCGACCAGGCTGCGGTTGTCGGCGGACTGCCGGGGGACGACGACGGCGTGGGCCACCGCCTCGTGCCGGGCGAGGGCGGATTCGATCTCGCCCAGTTCGATGCGGAAGCCGCGGATCTTGACCTGGTCGTCGTTGCGCCCCAGGTACTCCAGCGAGCCGTCCGCCGTCTGGCGCACCAGGTCGCCGGTCTTGTACATGCGGGCGTCCGGCTCTCCGCGGAACGGGTCGGTCAGGAAGCGTTCGCGGGTCAGCTCGGGGCGGTTGAGGTAGCCGCGGGCCACGCCCGCGCCGCCCACGAACAGCTCGCCGACGACGCCGGGCGGTACGGGTTTGCCGCGCCCGTCCAGGACGTAGACGCGCAGGTCGGGGATGCGCTGCCCAATGGGACTGGACGTGCCCTCGGTGTCGGCGCGTTCCAACGGCCGATAGGTCACGTGCACGGTGGTCTCCGTGATCCCGTACATGTTCACCAACCGGGTGTCCCGGTTGACCGCACGCCCCATCCACGGCCCCAGCGC